>NZ_JBFBHW010000055.1:0-56194 GCF_040685395.1 Kitasatospora sp. NPDC088779
AACTGGGACTACCGCTACACCTGGCTGCGCGACGCCGCGATCACCCTCTCCTCGCTGCTGCGCACCGGCTACCGCGACGAGGCCAAGGCCTGGCGCGAGTGGCTGCTGCGCGCCGTCGCCGGCGACCCGGAGAACCTCCAGATCATGTACGGCATCGCCGGTGAACGGGAGCTGGTGGAGACCGAACTCGATTGGCTGCCCGGCTACGAGGGCTCCCGCCCCGTCCGGATCGGCAACGGCGCCGCCGGGCAGCTCCAACTCGACGTCTACGGCGAGGTCGTCGAGGCCCTGCACCTCGCCCAGCACACCGGCCTGGCCCGCAACGACCACGCCCACCTGCTGCAACTGCGGCTGATCTCCTGGCTGGAGGAGCACTGGCAGGAGCCGGACGAGGGCATCTGGGAGGTCCGCGGCCCGCGCCGGCACTTCGTCCACTCCAAGGTGATGGCCTGGGTCGCCGTCGACCGGACGGTCCAACTGCTGGAGCAGACCGACTGCGAGGGGCCGCTGGAGCGCTGGCGCGCCCTGCGCGACACCATCCACGAGGACGTCTGCACCCACGGCTACGACCCGGAGCGCAACACCTTCACCCAGTCCTACGGCTCTCAGGAACTCGACGCCTCCCTGCTGCTCATCCCCCAGGTCGGCTTCCTGCCGCCGGACGACAAGCGCGTCATCGGCACCGTCGAGGCGATCCAGCGCGAACTGTCCACCGAGGACGGCTTCGTGCTGCGCTACCCCACCAGCGGCGGGGTGGACGGCCTGCCGGGCGACGAAGGCGCCTTCCTGGCCTGCTCGTTCTGGCTGGCCGACGCCCTGGCGATGATCGGCCGGACGGACGAGGCGCACCAGCTGTTCGACAAGCTGCTGTCCATCCGCAACGACCTCGGGCTCCTGGCGGAGGAGTGGGACCCGCGGCTCAAGCGCCAGGTCGGCAACTTCCCGCAGGCCTTCAGCCATGTGCCATTGATCGACACCGCGCTGCGCCTCGGCCGGGGCTGAGCCGGTCCGAAATTAATCGGCCACCCCCTTGCCGATGATGTGATCAAATGTGTAAGCACTGTGGCGCTCGACGCCACCGGGGAGGGACTGGTCTGACCATGTGGTCAGGCCCCGTTACACAGGAGACGTACCATCAACACCGCCATTCGCCGGGCCGCGCGCGGAACCGTTCCCGTCGCCGTCACCGCATCCGTGCTCGCCGCCGGCCTGGCCGCCTGCGGCACCGTCGAGCAGCTGTCCGCCGCGCAGAAGGTGTCCAAGGCCTTCACCAAGGTCGGCGAGGGCAAGGCCGCCGGCCTCACGTTCTCCGTGGACGCCACCCCCGAGCAGATCACCGCCTTCGGCGCGGCCACCGGCGACAAGGTCGATCCGAAGAGCGCCGACGCCGTGTCCGGGCTGAACTTCTCCGTCGCGATATCCGCCGACAAGCCGCTGAAGGACCTCGACACCTTCAAGAACGCGCAAAGCAGCGGTGCCGACAAGGACCTGACGCTCGACAAGTCGGTGCGCCTGTCCTACGTGCTCTCCGACCGGAAGGGCACCGCGCTGCTGGAGTACCGCCAGGTCGACGCCAAGGCGTTCCTGCGGGCCGACGCCAAGGGCCTGGTGAAGCTGGTCGGCGAGGACCCGTCGCAGGTCGACGCCATCAGCAGCGGCCTGCCCGCAGAACTGAAGCCGGTCAAGGACGTGCTGGCCGGCAAGTGGGTCTCCTTCGACCTCCAGAAGCTCGCCGACGACGCCAAGAAGTTCGACGGCGCCAAGGCCACCCCGAGCGCACAGCCCTCGCTGGACCCGGAGTCCGCCAAGCAGCTGACCAACTCCCTCAAGGACGTGCTGTCCCGCACCGTCACCTTCGAGGACAAGGGCAAGAAGGACGGCGCCGAGCACATCTGGATGAGCGCCCCGGGCCGCCAGCTGGCCGACGAACTGCTGAAGGCCCTCAAGCCGCTGGCCACCAAGCTCCCCCAGCAGTTCGGGAAGCTCCCCACCTCCGTCCCGAGCACCGTGCGCGAGGACAAGGTCGGCGCCGACCTCTACCTGAAGGACGGCAAGCTCTCCGCCGCCACCTTCGACCTCGCCCAGCTGGAGGCGAAGGCCGGACCGGGCGTCAACTTCCCGGTGAAGCTCGCCTTCAACCAGAACGCCCCGACCGTCGAGGCCCCCGCCGACGCCGTCGCGCTGACCAGCGACGACATCCAGAGCGCGATGCTCAGCCTCCTCACCTCCGGCGCCACCAGCGGGGGCAAGGGCGGCACCGCCCCGACCACCCCGGCGCTCACCCCCGGCAAGCCCCTGACCCCGGCCCAGGCCGAGGAGCTGAAGGGCCTCGGCCTGCCCCTGGAGCAGCAGCAGGTGTTCAGCAAGCTCGGTATGGGCTACGAGGACATGAAGAGCCTCGCCCAGGAGGGCTGATCCCCGCTTCTCCCCCACGGCGCCCGGCCGGCCGCGACAGCGGCGGGCCGGGCGCCGCTGTTCGACGTCACAGCCGGTGCCCCGGCCGCCCGGATCACCGGCGCGCGAGATGGACGGTGAGGTCGGCCGCGACCTCGACCGTCTCGGGCAGCACTCGCGCGATCGCGTCGAAGGCCTGCCGCCGCCTCGGCGGCGGCAGTTGGAGGTACGCCGAGATGGTCGACAGGTGGCCGAGGTAGTACGGGGCGCTCACGAGCAGGCGCCGCCGGATGACGGACTGCCGGACGTCACGGAACAGCCGGGACCGCTCCAACTCCGTTCCTGGCCACTGTAGTTCCTCCTCGGGGGCGGTCCCGTCCGGGGACGGGACGTCGTCGCTCTCCAGGAACGGCGCCCGGGCCGCCCGCACGGCCTCCTCGACGGCCGGGTCGGCCGGCTGGAACGGACCGCCGAAGTTGGCGAACACGCCGTCCGGCTCCAGCAGTTCGGCCACCCGCGACCACCGGCCCTCCGGGCGCGTCCAGTGCAGGGCCGCCGCCGCGTAGACCAGCCCGTACGTCCCGCCCGGCCGCAGGTCCTCGAACGCGGCCCGGACGGTCCGCACGTTGGGGGGCGCCGTCCTGCGCAGTTCGGCGAGCATGGCCGCGTCGGGCTCCGTCGCCGTGACGTCGACCCCGTGCCCGGCGAACAGCCGGGTCGCCTTTCCGGTGCCCGCACCGATCTCCAGGGCGGTCCGCACCGGCCGGCCCGCGTACGCCGTCACCGTGTCGAAGAGTTCGTCGGGATACCCCGGCCGGAAACGTTCGTAGGCTTCGGCGACCGCGCCGAAGCTCAGTGCACGAGCAGACATGCCGAGCATCCTGACACGACCGCGGCGGGCCGTGCCCCGGGTTTTCCGCCGCCGCACCACGCCCGGCGGAGTGGTGCGGGTCCGGAATCAGCCGGTTGTCGGTAATGAACGATTGTGTTCCCTATACCCCGGGGATACTGCCGGTGTCATTCGACGGACCCGCCCCCTCACCGTCATTCGCTCCCGAGTCATTGGGGGACCTGCCATGGTCACCTCGCGCGCCCTGGCCCCGGCGCCGCCCGCACCCGCGCGACGCGGCCAGCACCCGGGGACAGCCCTCACCGTCATCGCGGCCACCCAGCTCATGGTGGTCCTCGACGTCACGATCGTGAACATCGCCCTGCCGCACATCCAGCAGGCGCTGAGGTTCAACACCACCGACCTGTCCTGGGTCGTCAACGCCTACACCCTCGCCTTCGGCGGGCTCCTGCTGCTGGGCGGGCGGATGGGCGACATCCTCGGGCGCCGGCGCGTGTTCGTCGCCGGGGTCCTGATCTTCAGTCTCGCCTCACTGCTCGGCGGCGTCGCACAGTCCTCCGGCTGGCTGCTGGCCGCGCGCGCACTCCAGGGCCTGGGCGCGGCGATCGCCTCGCCGACCGCGCTCGCCCTGATCGCGACCAACTTCCCGGAGGGCCCGGCCCGCAACCGCGCCTTCGGCGTGTACTCGGCCGTCGCCGGGGCGGGTGGCGCCGTCGGCCTGCTCGCCGGCGGGATCCTGACCTCCTGGCTGTCCTGGCGGTGGGTGCTGTTCGTCAACGTGCCGATCGGCATCGCGATCGCGCTGCTGGCGCCGCTCTACATCAACGAGTCCGAACGGCACCCCGGACGCTTCGACCTGACCGGCGCGTTCGCCGCCACCGCGGGCATGGTCTCGCTGGTCTTCGGCTTCATCCGGGCCTCCGACCACGGCTGGACCGACCCCGTGACGCTCACCTCGTTCGGCCTCGCCGCGCTGCTGCTGGCGGCCTTCCTGTTCCACGAACGGCGGGCGCCGCAGCCGATCACCCCGCTGCACCTGTTCCGCGACCGCAACCGCTCCGGCGCCTACGGGCTGCTGCTCTGCGTGGCCGCGACCATGTTCAGCATCTTCTTCTTCATGACCCTGTTCGTGCAGGACGTCCTCGGGTTCAGCCCGCTGCGGGCCGGCCTCGCCTTCCTGCCGATCAGCGCCGCGAGCGTCGCCGCCGCCCAGTTCGCCGCCCGCACCCAGCTGCGGTACGGGCGCCGACCGTTCCTGGTGGTGGGCTCGCTGCTGGTGGCGGGCGGGACGTTCTGGTCCACCCGGCTCGACGCCCACAGCGGCTACCTGACCGGGGTCCTCGGCCCGACCCTGCTGTTCGGCCTCGGGATGGGCTCGATCTTCGTCCCGGCCACGCTGACGGTGGTCTCCCGGGTCGCCCCGCACGAGACCGGCGCGGCCACCGGCATGCTCAACACCACCCAGCAGGTGGGCGGCTCGCTGGGGCTGTCGATCCTGGTCACGGTCTACGGCGCGGCCGGCCGCAACGAGGCCGGCCGACAGGTCGGCACGTTCCTGCGGCAGGCCACCCCGCAGCAGGCGGCCCAGTTCCGGGCCACCGGAAAGCTGCCGGCGCCGTACTCCTCCGAGGTGCTGGCGCACGGCATCTCCAGGGCGTTCGACATGGGCCTGGCCTTCGCCGTGCTCGCGGCGCTGATCGCCCTGTTCGTCATCAGGACCGACCGGGAGGCGCCACCCGTCAGCCCTTCGGGGGACGGCACTTGACAGGGCCTCCGGACATCGCCGACAGTCCATCTTGCAATGGTTTTCATCTTCGATAACCAGACTCCGCGAAAGAGGACACCCATGTCGCTCGACGTCTCCCCCGCCCTCCTCGCCCAGGCCGAGCACGGCCGGGTCAACCAGGCCGACTTCCTCGACACCGTCCGCGCCTCCCTCCCCTACGCCTACCAGGTCGTCGCCGGGCTCAGCACCGAACTCAGCGCCACCGAGGACGAGTTCACCACCGACAACACCACGCCCACCGACGAGGAGCGCGCCCAGCTGCTGCGCGCGCTCGCCAGCAACGCCATCCGCGGCAGCCTGGAGGACCACTTCGGCGTCAAGCTCGCCTTCGTCAACTGCCACCGCGTCGGCGCCTTCCGCCCCGGCACCGAGGACGGCGACGCCTACCGCGAGTTCACCTCGCTGCACAACCAGATCCGCAACCAGAGCCCGGAGCTGCGCAGCTGCTGACCCTCCCGGACGCGCGGCGGGCCCCGTCGGGGGAGGGGGCTCGCCGCGCCCCGTACCGGGTCGATGTGGAGACGGGATTGCGCCGTGTTGCGCGCCGATGTCCGATCCCGCGCCGATCTTGTGGGGACGCGAGCCGCCTGCGTACGTTCGACGGGCACCACCCGCCCGGCCCTCCCGGGGCCGCCTCACACCACCCGGAGCCACCCACCATGCCGCCGACCCCACGACCGCTGCGGAAACTCGGCTTCCTGACCATCGGACTGTTCGACGAAGCCGACCCGCGCCGGGGCCACGAGTCCACCCTCGACCTCATCACCCTCGGCGAGCAGCTCGGCTTCGACAGCGCCTGGCTGCGCCACCGCCACCTCCAGTACGGGATCTCCTCCCCCGTCGCCGTGCTCGCCGCCGCCTCCCAGCGCACCAGCCGCATCCACCTCGGCACCGCCGTCACCCCGCTCGGCTGGGAGAACCCGCTGCGCCTCGCCGAGGACCTCGCCACCGTCGACATCCTGTCCGGTGGCCGCCTCAACCCCGGCTTCAGCGTCGGCCCGCCCACCCACTACGACCGGGTCCGCGGCACGCTCTACCCCGACACCGGCGAGCACGAGGACTTCGGGACCGGCCGCGCCGAGCGCCTCCTCGGCCTCGTCCGCGGCGAACCCGCCTCCGACTTCGCCGGCACCGAGGGCATCGAGGTGTACTCCCGCCGGGTCCAGCCGCACTCCCCCGGCCTCGCCTCCCGGCTCTGGTACGGCGCCGGCAGCCTGCGCTCCGCCCGCTGGGCCGGCGAGCACGGGCTCAACCTGCTCACCAGCAGCATCGTCAAGGCCGGGGAGCCCGGGGAGTCCGAGGACTTCGCCGAGATCCAGCGCACCCAGATCCGCGCCTTCCGCGCCCAGCACCCCGACGGCGAGCGCGCCCGCGTCTCCCAGGGCCTCGTCGTCATCCCCACCGACGGCGCCACCCCCGAACAGCGCGCCAAGTACCAGGCGTACGCCCTCGCCCGCACCCCGCGCACCCTCGCCCCGCAGGGCCCGGCCCGGATGGTGTTCGCGCCCGACCTGGTCGGCCCGTCCGAGGAGATCGCCGAGCGGCTGCACGCCCACGCCGGCTACCAGGAGGTCGACGAGGTCGCCTTCGCCCTGCCCTTCACCTTCGACCACCAGGACTACGTGCAGATCCTCACCGACCTCGCCACCCGCCTCGGCCCCGCCCTCGGCTGGCAGCCCTCGACCGGGCGCGGCTGACCCGGCGGCCTCGCGCGCAGCGGGGCACGGCGACTCAGGGCCGGGCGGGGCCGCGGGTGGGCAGCGTCTGGCTGTAGACGACGCTCGTGGTCGTGCTGCCGAAGCCGGCCAGCTCGTCCACGAGCGTCTCCAGATGCTCCATGGAGGTCGCGGCGACCTTGAGGGTGTAGCAGTCGTCGCCGGTGGTGCGCAGGCACTCCAGGAGCTCCCGGCGCTCGGCGAGCAGCCGGCGCAGCGGCTCGTGCCGGTTGCCCGGGTACTTCAGCCGGACGACGGCGAGCACGGGATAGCCGACCTTGGCCAGGTCGACCGCGGCGTGGTAGCCGGTGATGACGCCCAGCGCCTCCAGGTTCCGCACCCGTTCCGTGGTGGCGGACGAGCTGAGGTTCACCCGCCGCCCCAGCTCGCTGAGGGAGATCCGGGCCTCCCGTTGCAGCTGTCCGATGATCTGCCAGTCGACGTCGTCGAGATTCACGGCCATTCCGCGATTCTACCGGCAGAACCACGGCACAGGGCAGTGATCACCGGGATGGTTCGGTTCCGCCGGCCATGATCACCGGGATAGCCTCGGTCCATGCAACTTGGCGTCAACGTACCGAACTTCGGGCCCGGGACGGACCCCGGCGTGCTGCGTGAATGGGCGCGGACCGCGGAGGGGCTCGGCTTCGACCTCCTCATGCTGTCGGACCACGTGACCATCACCCCGGACGTGTCCGTGCGGTACCCGGAGCCGTTCTACGAGCCGTTCACCACGCTGTCCTGGCTGGCCGGCCTCACCACGGACCTGCGGCTGGGCACGAGCGTGCTGATCCTGCCCTACCGGCACCCGCTGCTGACGGCCCGGCTGGCCGCCAACCTCAGCCGGCTCAGCGGCGGCCGGTTCGTCCTCGGGGTGGGCGTCGGCTGGGCGCGGCAGGAGTTCGACGCGCTCGGCGTGCCGTTCGCCGCGCGCGGCCGGCTGACCGACGAGTACCTGGGCGTGCTGCGGGACGCCTGGCGTCCGGAGACTCCGGGGACGGGGACGGGGACGGGGACCGGGAGCCACGCCGCCCCGACGCCCGTCTGGGTCGGCGGCCACAGCGGGGCGGCGATCCGACGCGCGGTCAGGTTCGGCGACGCCTGGCACCCGCTGCGGCTGCCCCTGCCCCTGATGCGCTCGATCCTGGCGGAGCACTCGCTACCGGGGTTCTCCCCCCGCATCGCCCTGCGGATCACCGAGGCGCCGGTCGACGATCCCGAGCGGCCCGCCGGGGTCGGCACCGTCGAGCAGGTCCTCGACGACCTCGACCAGCTGCGGCTGCTCGGCGCGGACACCGTCGTCCTCGACCCCTACCACGGCGATCCGGAGGAGACCCGTCGGCCCCGCGCGGCCTGGCGGGCGCTCACCACCGTGGCCACCCAATGGAAGGCCCGCCCGTGATCACCCTGGCCGACGAAACCCTCCTGCGGCGCGCCGTCGCCCTCGCGGCCCGGGCGGTCGCCCTGGGCGACGCACCGTACGGCTCCCTGCTGGCCGGCCCGGACGGCGCGATCCTCGCCGAGGCACACAACACGGTGCGGCGCGACGACGACATCACGGCCCACCCGGAGCTGAAGCTCGCCCGCTGGGCGGCCCGCGAACTCGACCCGGACCTGGCCGCCCGCACCACCCTCTACACCAGCTGCCAGCCCTGCGGCATGTGCGCCGGCGGCATCGTCCGCTCCGGCCTCGGCCGGGTGGTCTTCGCGCTCTCCACCGAGCAACTCGTCGAACTCAACCCGCAGTCGGGCGCCTGGCCGACGGTGGCCCAGGACGGCCCGGCCCTGTTCGACGAGGCGCGCGCACCCCTCGACGCCTACTACCGGCCAGGCCGCTGACGTCGACGCGCCGGGCGGGCACTGGTCAGATGACTAAGCGCTTGCTTAGACTCGGGCGTCCAGTGCAGGCCCGCGCGCCCCCAGGAGACGCCATGACCGCGACCAACCGTCAGATCCGCCTCGCCCGCCGTCCGGTCGGGGAGGTGCGGGCGGAGGACTGGGCACACGGGTCGGAGCCGGTGCCGGCGGCCGGGCCCGGGCAGTTCGTGGGGCGGACGCGGTACGTGTCGCTGGACCCGGCGATGCGCGGGTGGCTGGACGACCGGCCGTCCTACCTGCCGCCGGTCGGGCTGGGCGAGGTGATGCGGGCCGGGTCCGTGGTCGAGGTCGTCGAGTCCGACCACCCGAAGTTCCGCGTCGGCGACCACGTGGTCGGCAGCTTCGGCGTCCAGGAGTACGTGGTCTCGGACGGCAAGGGCGCGCTGAAGGTCGACCCCGCGCTCGCGCCGCTGTCGACGTACCTCGGCGCGCTCGGCATGCCCGGGATGACCGCCTACTTCGGGCTGCTGGACGTCGGGGCGCTCAAGGAGGGCGAGACCGTGGTGGTCTCCGGCGCCGCCGGGGCCGTCGGCAGCCTGGTCGGGCAGATCGCCAGGATCAAGGGCTGCCGGGTGGTCGGCATCGCGGGCGGCCCCGAGAAGTGCGCGCTGCTCACCGGGGAACTGGGCTTCGACGCGGCGATCGACTACCACTCCGAGGACGTCCGCAAGGCGCTGCGCGACCACGCGCCCGACGGCATCGACGTGTACTTCGACAACGTCGGCGGGGACGTCCTGGACGCCGCGCTCACCCGGCTCGCGATGCACGCCCGGGTGGTGCTCTGCGGAGCGATCAGCCAGTACAACAACGAGACCGCCGTGCAGGGCCCGTCCAACTACCTGTCACTGCTGGTGCGGCGGGCCCGGATGGAGGGCTTCGTGGTGTTCGACTACGCACCCCGCTACCCGGAGGCGGCCCGGGAGCTCGCGGGCTGGATCGCGGACGGCCGGATCAAGGTCAAGGAGCACGTGGTGGAGGGGACGGTGGACGACTTCCCGGCGGTCCTCGGGATGCTCTTCCGCGGGGAGAACACCGGCAAGCTGGTGCTGCGGCTGAGCTGAACTCCGGCCTGAGCCGGGCCCGGTGCGGCGGCGACGGGACGTCCGCCGCCGCCGCACCGGGGGCGTTCAGAGCAGGCGCTTGATCTCGCCGCGCGCCCGGTAGAAGCCGCCCGAGGCGGACTCCCGCACCTCGGCGACCAGGTACCGCGCCCCGGCGACCCGGATGTCCTTCGGGAACTGCACCCGTCGGCCCGGGTCGAAGCCCGCCGACACCACCCGCACCCGCAGCCGGGCCCCGTCCTGCACGCACTCGACCTCGATCCCGCCGCCGGGCAGGCCGCCGGTGCCGACGACCACCGTCTCCAGGGCCGTGCCCGGCCGCACCGCCTCCCAGCCCGCGTCGAGCACCTCGGCGGTGGCCGGCAGCGTCCCGGCCTCGGCCGCCCGGACGGCCTGCTCGCTCGCGTCCAGGCAGGCGAGCGAGCCGTCGGTGGTCACCAGGTAGAGCCGGCCGTCCCGGTACTGCATGCTGTACGCGGAGCCGCAGCCGGTGGCAAGCTTCCACAGCCGGGTGCCGTCGGCGGCGAAGCAGTACACCGAGGAGTGGTTGTCCCCGGCGAAGACGTACTCGCCGTCCGGGGAGGCCGCGCAGGAGAACACGGCGGCGTCGCAGCGGTAGGCGGCGACCTCGGAGCCGTCCGACTTGCGCAGCCGGTGCACCCAGCCGCGCCCGGTGCCGGCGAACACCTCGTCGGCCTCCTGCCAGCCGAACAGCACCTCGCCCTTCGTCGCGGTGTGCCACACCTGGTCGCCGCCGCGCGCCGCGTAGCGGGCGACGCCGCGCGAGTGGCCGTGGTAGACGCCGTCCGCGTCGCAGCGCACCATCCAGCCGGAGCGGCCCTCGGCCTTGCGGCGCCACTGGAACTCGTCCTCGTGGTCGACGGTGGTCAGCCCGCCGCGTTCGTCGGCGACGCCCAGGACGCCGTCGTGGATGTCGAGCCAGAAGATGTCCACGTCCTCGGCTATCTCGTACGCCACCCGGGGGACCTTGCCGCCCAGGTCGTACACCTTGCCGTCGTCGCAGCCCGCGTAGATCCACCAGTCGTCGGCGACGATGCACTTGACGCCGTCCGGCAGGCCGAACCGGGCGGTGACCTCGCCGTCGTGGGTGAGGGTGTAGACGTCGCCGCGCTCGTTGCCGACCCAGGCGTGCTCCTCGCCGACGAAGACGCCGAAGGCCGGCGAGCCGGAGCGGAACCGCCACAGCAGCGGCGCCTGGTTCGCCGTCGAACGGGTGCTGACGAGCTGCCGCCTGGTCACCGCCCGGTGCTGGCGCACGCCCTGGACGGCCGGCGCGTAGCCCTTGCGGACCTTCTCGCCGATCTTCTTGGCCGCCGACGCGGCGGCCTTCTCGGCGCTCGGGAAGCCGGTGGACTTGGCCTGCCCCTCCTCGCCGATCCGCCCGTAGCGGACCGTCACCGTACTGCCGGCGAGCCGCACCTCGTAGAACTTGTGCGCGCTCCCCTCCTCCTCGGACAGTTCGAGGTAGGTGACCTGCTCTTCCACGGCGACGGACACGACGAAGTCCCCTTTCGGGTTCTCGGGCAACGGAGACGGGAGGCGGGGCGGGGCCTGTTCGCGGCCCCGCTCGCCGACAACCCCCAACCTAAGGCCCGGCACTGACAACGCGTCCCGCCGGGCTGCCCGGAACCCCGCCTCCCACTTGTCGCCTCACGAACCATTCTTCCGCCGTACATCTGGCCGTCGCCCGCCGCGCACGGTAGGGATCGGGTGGCGTTGCTAGAACCGCAGCGCCCGAACTTTCTTGTCCGTGCTCAGACCGCCGGGCCCACCAGCCCGAGCGGCCGTCAGGAGGAAGCTCATGCGGAGTACCCAGCGAGTCCGGCGCAGAGCGATGGCGGGGGCGTCCGCCGCAGCCGTGGTGGGGGCGCTGCTGGCGCTGCCCGGCGGCGTCGCCCAGGCGGCGTCACCCGACGTGGTGATCAGCCAGGTGTACGGCGGGGGTGGCAACTCCGGCGCCCCGTACGCCAACGACTTCATCGAGCTGTACAACCGCGGCACCGCGCCGGTGTCCGTGACCGGCTGGACGGTGCAGTACGCCTCGGCGGGCGGCACGTCCTGGGGGCGGACCACGCTGTCCGGCACGATCGCGCCGGGGCGTTTCCTCCTGGTGCAGGAGGCCGCCGGGGCCGGGACGGGAGCCGCGCTGCCGACGCCGGACGCGACCGGGACCCTCAACCTGGCCGCGACCTCCGGCAAGGTCGCGCTGGTCACCAACGGCACGGCGCTGACCTGCGGTTCGGGCTGCGCGACGCAGCCCGGGGTGAAGGACCTGGTCGGCTACGGGTCGGGCGCCAGCTCCGCCGAGGGCTCGCCGACCGGCAACCTGTCCAACGCCACCGCCGCCCTGCGCGTCGGCGGCGGCGCCACCGACACCGACAACAACGCGGCGGACTTCACCATCGGCGCCCCGACGCCGCGCAACTCCGCGTCCACCGGCGGCGGCACCACCACCGGCGCCCGAATACACGACATCCAGGGCGCGGCCCGCACCTCCCCGCTCGCCGGCAGCGCCGTGAGCGCGGTGCCCGGCGTGGTCACCGCCGTCGGGCCCAACGGCTTCTGGTACCAGGACCCGCAGCCCGACAACGACCCCGGCACCAGCGAGGGCGTCTACGTCTACACCGCCGGCGCGCCCACCGTCGCGGTCGGCGACTCCGTCACCGTGAGCGCCACCGTCAGCCAGTACCGCCCCGGCGGCAGCGGCGGCACCACCAACCTGTCGATCACCGAACTCACCGCGCCCAGCGTCACGGTGCTCGCCCACAACGCGCCGCTGCCCGCGCCCACCCTGGTCGGCCCCGGCGGGCGGGTGCCCCCGGCAGCGGTGACCTCCAGCGTCACCGGCGGGGACGTCGAGACCGCCGGGAACTACCAACCCGCCACCGACGGCATCGACTTCTGGGCCTCGCTGGAGGGCATGCGGGTCGAGATCGACAACGCGGCCGTGGTCGGTCCCAGCAACAAGTACGGCGAACTCCCCGTCGTGCCCCAGGGCAGCACCACCCGCACCAACCGGGGCGGCATCCTGCTCCAGGCGGGCGACGGCAACCCGGAGCGGGTGACCCTGGCGAACGCGCTCGCGCCCACCCCCGCCGCCAACGTCGGCGACACCCTGACCGGCGCGACCGTCGGCGTGCTCGACTACTCCTTCGGCAACTTCAAGCTCCAGGTCACCGCGACCCCGGCGGTCACCTCCGGCAACCTCGCCCCCGAGGTCACCGCCGCCCCGACGGCCGGCCAGCTCGCCGCCGCCACCTTCAACGTGGAGAACCTCTCCCCCGCCGACCCGCAGAGTAAGTTCGACGGCCTCGCGGCGGGCATCGTCACCAACCTGCGCTCGCCCGACCTCGTCGCCCTGGAGGAGATCCAGGACAACAGCGGCCCCACCGACGACGGCACCACCGCCCCCGACCAGACCCTCGCCAAGCTCACCGCCGCCATCTCGGCGGCCGGCGGCCCGGCCTACTCCTACCGCCAGATCGACCCGGTGGACGGCCAGGACGGCGGCCAGCCCGGCGGCAACATCCGCCAGGTGTTCCTGTTCCGCACCGACCGCGGCCTGAGCTTCACCGACCGCCCCGGCGCCGGCTCCACCACCGCCGACTCGGTGGTCAACAACGGCGGCACGCCCCAACTCGCCTACTCCCCCGGCCGGATCGACCCGACCAACACGGCGTTCAACTCCAGCCGCAAGCCGCTCGCCGGCGAGTTCCGCTGGAACGGCAAGCCGGTCTTCGTGATCGCCAACCACTTCAACTCCAAGGGCGGCGACCAGCCCCTGTTCGGCCGCTACCAGCCGCCCGCGCACCCGTCCGAGACCCAGCGCCACAACCAGGCGACGGCGGTGAAGAACTTCACCGACCAGATCCTGGCGGTGGACCCGAACGCGGCGGTCATCGTGCTCGGCGACCTCAACGACTTCGAGTTCTCGCAGACCGCCGACATCCTCACCGCCGGCGGCTCGCTGACCGACCTGCCGCGCACCCTGCCGCTGCCCGAGCGCTACACCTACGTGTACGAGGGCAACTCCCAGGTGCTGGACCACATCCTCATCTCCGGCGCGCTGGCGGCGAAGCCGTACAGCTACGACATCGTGCACATCAACAGCGAGTTCAGCACCCAGCTGAGCGACCACGACCCGCAGGTCGTGCGGATCCCGCTGCCCTGACGCACGACACCGGCGCGGTGCCGGCCTCCCGCCGGACGGGGAGGCCGGCACCGCGTTCGCCGTTCAGCCTCCGGCCACGGCGGCCAGCAGGGCGCGCAGGGCCTCGTCGTCACGGATGCCGGCGCCCGCGGAGCAGCCCCCGACGATCCGGCGGTCGCGCCCGGCGAGGCCCGCGAGGCGGCGGCGCTGACCGTCGTCCAGGGCGGTGGTGCCCAGGGCCGCCAGGGCCTCGCCCGCGCCCCGGAGGTCCGACTCGGTCTCGGCCGCACACAGGGCGGCCTCGGCCAGACGGCCGCGGTCGAGGGCGGCGCCGTCGGCCACCGCGAGGAGGGCCAGCACGGCGGCCGGGGCCTTCACCCGGTCGGCGAGCAGCCCGTCGAGCCTGGCGGTGAGCGGGCGGGCGGCCGGCCCGAGGAGGGCGGCGACGCGGGCCGCGCGGACGGCCGTCCGATCGAACCACGCCCCGTCATCGGCGCGCCGCAGGACGCCGTCCAGGATCGGGAGGACCTCGGCCGCGTCCCCGGTGATCCGCCACAGCGCGTCGGCCACCGCCAGGTCGGCCTCCAGCACCGGGGAAGTGTCGGGCACCGGAGAGGTGTCGGGCACCGGGGAAGTGTCGGGCACCGGGGAAGTGTCGGGCACCGGGGAAGTGTCGGGCGCGCCTCCGGCGCTGAGCGCGGCGCGCAGGGCGGGGGCCAGCGAGAGGGCCTCGGCGCCCAGGCCTGCGGCGGCCCGGGCGGCCTCGGCGACCGCGTACGGGCCGGCCGCGAGCCGGTCGGCGAGTGCCCCGAGCAGCGTCTCGGGATCACCGGTGAGGTCGTACAGCGCCCGGGCCGCCGCGACGGAACCGGGCACCTCCCGCAGCGCGGCGGCAGCGCGGTCACGCTCCGCCGCCGGGCCGTCCACCGCGACGGCCGCGACGGCGTCCGCCGCCTCCGGGCGGTGCGGCAGCGCCGCGCACAGCTCGGGCAGGGCCGGGGCAGCCGCGCGACCCCACTGGCGCACCAGGCGGAACAGCTGGTGGTGCTCGTTTCCGCCGAGCTGCTCGGCCGTCAGCCGGACGCGGACGGCGGCGAGCAGCTCGGGGTCGAAGGGGAACGGCGCGTCGGCAGGGGCCCGTTGGCCGGCGGCGGCCTCCAGCGCGCGCGGGCGCCGGCCCAGCGCACGGGCGAGCAGCGGGGCCGCCGTCCGGGGCGCGATCAGGACGAGCGCGGCCAGGGCCTGGTCGGCGGGCCCGTCCTCGGCCTGCGCGGCCCGGGCGGCCAGCGCCGGGGCGGCCTCGGCGGCGGCCGGGCCGAGGTTGCCGAGCAGGTGCACCACGTCGGGGACGGCGACGAGCCGGGCGAGCGCCGGGAGCAGCCGCCGGGGCGCGCTGCCGGACAGCTGGCAGGCGTGGTCGGCCGCCCAGACGGCCTCGGCCCGCACCTCCGGGCGCTCGTCGCGCAGGGCCCGGTCGAGCAGGGCGTAGGCGGCGTCGCGGTCGGCGGGCGTCTCGCGCAGCAGCAGTTCCTCGGTGATCGCGCGCAACGGCTCCCGGCGGTCCAGGTCGTACCGGTCGGCGGCGACCGGGTCGGCGGGCAGCAGGGCGAGGACGGCGGCGTGGTGGGCGCCGGTCCACGGCTCGCCCGCGTCCAACCCGGCGAGGACGGCGGCCAGGCGCAGCGGCGCCGGCGTGTCCTCGCCCAGCAGCGGCCCGGCCTCGGCGGCGGCTGCGGACCGGTCCAACCGGCCGAGGGCGGTGAGCAGTTCACCGCGGACGACGGGGTCGGTCTCGCTCGCCCAGCGGCGGCGCAGCGCGGGCAGGGCGGGCTCGACGGCCCTGGTCTGGCCGACGGCCCAGGCTGTGGCCTGCCGGACGGCGGCGCTCCCGTCCGCCAGCAGCGGCAGCAGCAGCGGGAGCTGGCCGACGACGGCGGCCCGGACGGGAGCGGGCGGGCCCTCCCCGCCGCCCTCCCGCTCCCCGTCCCGCGCTCCGCCCCACTCGCCCTCGCTCTCGGCCAACCCGCCGAGCAGGCCCAGGACTTCGACCGTCCCGCAGCCGGCCGCCGCGATCCGGGCCAGATAGGGGACGGCGTCCGCGCTGGCGGTGTACACCGAGCCCTGGTGGAGGATGCACGAGTAGAGCTCGGCGAGCGCCTCGTCGGCCTGCTCGCCGCCGGCGACGAGCGCGCGCAGCAGGCCGGGCAGGTCTTCGGCGGGTCCGTAGGCGTGCGAGACGGACGCCCAGGGGTGGGCGTCGAGTCCGTCGAGGGCGCGGGCAATGTCCATGGGCGGATCATCGCAGCCGCCACCGACAGCGCTCGGGCGTCCCGCAGTGCTCAGGCCTCCCGGCGGGTCAGGCGTCCCGGCGGGAGGGTCAGGCGTCCCGGCGGGAGGGTCAGGCGTCCCGGCGGGTCAGGCTGAGGGCGGCCAGGGTGAGGGCGACGGCGAGGTAGCCGGCGAGGGTGGCCAGGCAGCCGGCCGCGCCGAGCCGGTCGGTGCCGCCCACGGAGGCGACGGTGCTGCCCAGGCCCTCGAAGACGCTCTGCAGGCCGAACCGGGTGGCGCCGTCACCGAGCGGCGCCAGCAGCATCGGCGAGAGGAAGAACAGGCCGAACAGCACGGCGACGGCGCCCGCGGTGTGGCGCACCAGGAAGCCGAGCGCCAGGCCGAGCAGGGCGAAGACGGACAGGAACACGCCGCAGCCGACGACCGCGCGCGCCACGCCCGGGTCGCCGAGCGACACCGCCAGGTGCTTCCCGGCCAGGGCCCGTCGGCCGAGCAGGAAGGTCAGGAACGCCAGCAACTGCCCGAGCAGCGCCGACGCCCCGCCGACCACCAGCGCCTTGGCCGCGAGCACCTGGCCCCGCCGGGGCACGGCGGCCAGGGTGCTGCGGATCTGGCCGGTGGTGTACTCGCTGGAGGCGGCCAGGGTGCCCAGCGTGCCGATCGCCAGGACGGCGACGTAGAAGCCGCCGGAGAAGCCGTAGCGGACGGGGTCGAAGCGCTCGCGCTGGACGGCCGTCCAGACGTCCCAGTTGTCGGCGGCGCTGCCGTAGTCGATCAGGCCGATGAACAGGGCGGCGGCGAGCGCGACGACGGCGGTGAGCGGGGTCGCGCGGACGCTGCGCAGCTTGACCCACTCTCCGGCCAGCGCGCCTCGGGTGGTGGGGGCGGTCATGCGGTCCTCTTTCCGGACGTACTGGCGGGGGCGGTCATGTGGTCCTCTTTCCGGACGTAGTGGTGGTGGCCGTCATGCGGTCCGCCTTCCGGACGTACCGGTGGTGGCGCGGTAGTCGACGGCCTCCCCGGTGGCGTCCAGGAACGCCTGCTCCAACGAGGCCTGCCGGACGGTGAGTTCGTGGACGCCGAGGCCGTGCGCGGCGGCCAGCTCGCCGATCGCCGCCGGTTCCAGGCCGCCGACGGCCAGTGCCCCGCCGGACTCCTCGGTGACCGGGGCGGCTCCGGGGGCGCGCAGCAGTCGGGCCAGTTCGGCCGGCCGGGCGCAGCGGACCAGGACGTCGGTGCGCGCGTTCTCGGCGAGGAAGTCGGCGGTGGGGCGGTCCGCGACGAGCCGGCCGCGCCCGATGATCACCAGGTGGTCGGCGGTGGCGGCCGTCTCGCTCATCAGGTGCGAGGAGAGCAGGACGGTCCGGCCCTCGGCGGCCAGGCCGCGCAGCAGGGTGCGGATCCAGTGCACGCCCTCCGGGTCGAGCCCGTTGACCGGTTCGTCGAGCAGCAGGACGGGCGGGTCGCCGAGCAGGGCGGCGGCGATGCCGAGGCGTTGCTTCATGCCGAGGGAGAACCGCCCGGCCTTGCGGCGGGCCGCCTGTTCCAGGCCGGTGCGGGCCAGCACCTCGCGGACCCGGGCCGGCCCGATGCCGTTGGTGACGGCGATGCCGAGCAGGTGGTGGTAGGCGGAGCGGGCAGGGTGGACGGCGCCGGCGTCGAGCAGCGCCCCGACTTCCCGCAGCGGGTGGCGCAGGGCGCGTACGGCCGGCCGTTGACGGTCGCTCGCCCGCTGGTCGGGGCGTCCAGGCCGAGGATCATCCGCAGCGTGGTGGACTTGCCCGAGCCGTTCGGCCCGAGGAAGCCGGTGACCTGTCCCGGCCGGACCGTGAAGGTCAGCCCGTCCACGGCGACGGCGCCGCCGTAGCGCTTGGTGAGGTCGCGTACCTCGATCATCGTGGTGCCTTTCCGGGTCTCCTGGTCGGCCGAGGGGGCCGACGCGGGCTCCACGCTCCCGCCCCGGGCCCGGGGCGGGGCGTCCCGCCGTGGGCGGAAATCACGGCGTTCGGCGGGGGCCGGCCTCTGCCCGTGGTCGTAGGCCCACGGGGCGATGCCGGGCGCGGGGGCCGCCGCTAGCCTGGGGAAATGCCCAGTGCTCCGCATCCGCCGGTGACCAGGAGGCTGCGCCCGGGCCACTGGGTCGCGGTCGACCTGACGGTCTCGCTGGCCCTGACCGTGCTCACCTGGTTCCGGGTGCTGGACGCCTACCGGGTGTTCGACCCGCACCACCGCGGCTACCCGAAGCCGACGTCGGCGGAGCTGGTGACGGTGCTGGTGTGTGTGGTGGCGGTGGGCGCGACCGCCGGGCTGCGCCGGCTCGCGCCGACGGCTGCGGTCGGGGTGGTGTTCGCCGCCTGGGCAGTGGTGGTCGCGGTGGCCGGGCAGCTGACGATCGCCAACCTGGCCGGGTTCCTGGTGGTGGTCGCGGCGGCGATGGTCGTCTACCTGGTCGCGGCCGCCGGGCCGATGCGGCTGGGTCTCACCGTCCTGGCGTTCGGCCTGGTCGGGGCCGGGCTGAGCCGGTTCGGGTCGCGGGAGCTGTGGAACAACCTCGTGCTGTCCGCGCTGGGGGTCGTCACCGCGTGGGCGCTCGGCTGCGCGGTGGCCCGCTACCGGGCGTACGGCGCCGAGTTGCGCCGACACCAGGTCGACCTGGCCACGGCGGAGCTGGCCGAGGAGCGGATTCGGCTGGCCCGGGAGCTGCACGACGTGATCGCGCACAGCATGAGCGTGGTCAACGTCCAGGCCGGGTACGGTCGTTTCGTGATCGGGCGGGATCCGGCGCAGGCCGAGCAGGCGCTGGCCGCGATCCAGGCGGTGAGCCGGGACGCGATGGTCGAGATGCGCGGCCTGCTGACCGTCCTGCGCGGCGCCGACGGGGCCGGGCTCGCGCCCGCGCCCCGGCTGGCCGATCTGGACCGGCTGGTGGCGAGCAGCGCCGAGGCCCGGGTGCGGGTGGAACTACGGGTCGGCGGCGTGGTCCGGGAGCTGTCCGACGGGGTCGAGCTGTCCGCGTTCCGGATCGTCCAGGAGGCGCTGACCAACGTGGTGAAGCACGCGCACACGGCCGAGGCGCGGGTCGCCGTGGAGTTCGAGGAGGAGGCGCTGGTGCTGGAGGTGAGCGACGCCGGGCGCGGCGGGCCGGTCGGGGTCGGCGGGCACGGACTGGCGGGGATGGCCGAGCGGGTCGGGCTGTACGAGGGCCGGTTGGAGGTCGGGCCGCTGCCGGGCGGCGGGTTCCGGGTGCGTGCCGTGCTGCCGCTGGCCGACCCGGGCGGGCGGGAGACCTCATGACGGGAGACGTCGTGACCGGGGCGCCCGTCGGCCCGCCGATCCGGGTCGTGGTGGCCGACGACCAGACCCTGGTGCGGGCGGGTCTGGCCGGGATCGTGGCCGCCGCCGAGCCGGCGAGCGCCGCGCCCGGCGGCGGCGAGCGGGAGCGGGTCCTGCGCGCCGTCACCGGGCGGGAGTTGGAGGTGCTGACGCTGATCGGTCGCGGGTTGACCAACGCCGAGATCGCCGAGCAGCTGTCCGTCAGCACCGGCACGGTCAAGACGCACGTCGGCCACCTGCTGGCCAAGCTCGCCGCCCGGGATCGCGTGCACCTGGTGATCACCGCCTACCGCGCAGCCCTCGTCGAATCCTGACGGCCGCCCGCCCCAGGAGCCCTGGGACGGGCCGTGGACGGGACCGCGCCTCAGACCGGCCTCAGACCGGCCGGAGGGTCAGTGCGAACTGGGGCAGCGCGAGGAGCAGCACGGCGGTACCGGCCTCGATCCAGCGGTACTTCGCCCGGATGATCGCACTGGTCCCGGCCAGCGAGGACAACAGCGCCCCCACCGGATCACGGCCCCCGAGCTCGAAGACACGGCGCAGCCGGTCCACCCCGGCACCCGGCGCGATGTGCCCGAAGTAGGCCGGGCTGGCCGGGGCCTGCCGCTCGCCCTTCCGGTACCGGGGAACGAGGGCGGCCACGAAGCAGGCGACGGCCAGCAGCGCGCTCGCCACCGCGCTCCACCACAGGAACGGCACCGCCCAGTCCCGGGGCCCGGATCCGCCGCCGCTCCCGCCCCCGCCCCCGCCCAGCGGGATGAACACCCCGAGGACCGCGCCGGTGAACGCCAGGAACACGGCGGCCTTGGCGTCGGCCCGGGTGAGCTCCATGCTGTTGGCGGCCACCAGGCGCTCGATCGCCGCCACCGCCGACGGGCTCGGGGCGGCGTCCGAGGCGGCGGTAGAGGCGGCGGTCGGTGCGGTCGGCGCCCGGCCGCCGGGTATGCCGGCGGCGGTCACACCGGGCTCCCGTTCGCCACGCCGCCCGCCCAGCCGTTGGCCTGCGAGCGGATCTTGACGAACTCCGGCCCGGTGCCCTGCGGCCCGGGGCCCGGCACCCGCCGTCCGAGCGCGATGAGGCGGTCGCGCAGCATCCGGGACAGCTCCTGCCTCTCCTGCTCGCTCAACTTGCCGAGCATGAGAGCCAGTTGGTCCTGCCAGGTGGTCTCACCCCGGAGCAGTTCGGCATGGCCGACCGCCCAGTCCAGGACCTCCCGGACCTGGTCCGGGTGTCTGGCCAGCCAGAGTGCCGCGAGCGACACCGGGCCCTCCTGAACGGCCCGGCGGCAGAACGCGTACTCGTCCTCGCTCTTGTCCATCCAGTTGTAGGGCACGTCGGCCCCGTCCGGTTCCCCGAGCCGCAGTTCGGCGTCGTGCTCCCGGGCGGACACGTCCGTGACGCGGTAGCCGAGGCCGCAGTGCGGCAGGAGGTGGGGCGTCGCGAGGTAGTGCATCAGCTCGGCCTCGGTCAGCCCGTGCCCGGCGGTGGCGAACTGCTCCTTGAGCTGGCGCAGACGCTGTTCCAGATCCTTGCGGACCGGCAGCCAGCCCCGCACGGTCCGCGCCCGCACGACGTTCACGGCGTCGTGCACCCACCACAGGACGTGGACGTCCACCGACTTCGTGCCGTACGGGGTCGACAGGCCGACCGCCCGGGTCCCGGACCGCTCGTCCAGCTCGACCAGGTACGCCTCGTCGAATCCGCGCAGGCCCGCCCGGACGGCCACCGGGCCCTCCAGGTCCGGGTCCTCGTCGGCGCGGGCGCGGCGGCGGTGGCCCACCTGGTGGTAGAGCCCGTCCCGGTCCAGCAGGACGAGCGCGCGGTCGCGCCGCCCGGACCAGCGGTGGCGCAGGATCTCCCGCCACGGCGCCTGGGTCGCGCGGGCGTAGACGGGCGGGTCGCTGTCGGCGGTCATCGGGCTCCTCCATCGGCAGGGGCGGGCCGGTACGGCTGCGGTTCGCCCCGGCGCCAGGCGTCCAGGGCGTGCTGGGCGATGTGCCGTCCGGCCAGGTCGGGGTTGTCGTCGCCGTCGATCTCGACGAACAGGCGCATTTCACCGAGGCTCATCTCCTGGGCGAGCGCGGTCAGCAGCGTTTCCACGGCGGCGCGCAGAGGTTCGTTCCAGACCGCCGAAGCGCACCAGGAGAGCAGTGCGCTGCGGGTCTCGCCGAAGAGGTCGTCGTCGTTGAGCGAGAGCCGGATGAAGGTGATCACGGTGTCGGTGAACTCGCCGACGGTGATCAACTGGGCCTGGAACCAGGCGCGGTCCCACAGCAGTCGGGGGAAGGTCCGGAGCGCGAGTTCGGCCCCGCGCCCCGGGCGGTCCGTCCAGTCCATCAATTCGCGCAGGACGACCGGCTGGTTACCTGAGGCGAAGAGCTCCCACAACGCCGCGTCGACGGCTGTGGCGACCGCCCTCTCGTCCCCCTCCCGCCCCCGGTAGCACCCCCGCAGCAGCGACAGCGCGAGCTCCGGGCGGGACGTCCCGAATTCCTCGCCGCAGGCGTAGGCGACCGTGGACCGCGCCTGCCAGCCGACCTCGTGGCTCCAGTTCCTCAGGCGGTACTTGACCTCTCCGGCCAGCACCGGGTCCAGCGCCGCGATGCCCAGCGCGAACGCGGCGGTGCGGCGGCTGCGTTGACGGTCGGACCGGGCCAGCTTGACGATGTCGCGCAGGGCGCGCCGGCCGCCGCCCCAGCCGGCGGCCAGTCCCATCACCCGGCCCAGGGGCGCGGCCAGTTCGGGGTCCGTACCCGGGACGGCGTCCATCCACTCGGTCAGCAGCCCGGACAGCTCGCCGTACTGCCGCCAGACGTGCCGCAGCACCGTCTCGGCCTGGCGGTGCCGGGTGAAGCGCACCGGTTCCACCGTGTAGGTGTAGCGGGAGGTCGCCCGGATCTCGCCGGGCGCGCACTCGGCGCGGACGGTCGCCAGGAGTTCGTCCAGTGACCGCCGGAAGACGAACCGCGGGTTCGGGCGGGGGGCCTCCCGGCTCACCCCACCGGTCTGGCCGTCGTCGCCGCCCGTCGGCAGGACGGCGTCGAGACGGCCGTCGGCCAGCTTGAGCAGGCGGTCGGCCTCGTCCCGGACGATCCGGTGGTCGAGTCCTTCGAAGACGCTGGTCGCCAGCAGAAAGGCGAGTCCGTCCGGGTCGTCGCGCAACTTCTTCAGCAGGTCGGGGACTTCCTTCTCGGCGAGGAAGCTGAGCCGCCTGCGGAGATCGGCGAGGTCGGGGCCCTCGTCGCCGGCCCTGGCCACCTCGGCGACCAGTTCGGCGACCTGGGCGGGGACCAGTTCCGACGCCAGGAGGTCGTCCAGCCCCGGCCGCAGCCGCTCCAGCAGGTGTCGGCGCCGGTCGGGGTCGGGGACGGCGGCCTCCAGACGGGCCTCGAAGACCGCGCCGGGCGGCGGGGGCACGCAGCGCACCGGGGTGAGGTCCAGGTCGCGGGCGAGGCTGCGGAGCAGGTCCGGGTCGTGCGGCAGCATGACCACCATGCGCGCGTTCGCGTCCGCCAGCAGGCGGCGGAGGTTCGCGACCACCGCCGGGCCGAGCTGGAGGGTGGGCAGCAGGCCGTGCACCAGGTACCCGCGGGCCTCGGCGTCGCGGGGGCGCCAGGTGGACAGGTCCTCGTCGCTGTCGAGCGCGCGCAGCTTCGTGCTGTGCCCGCTGTGCTGGAACAGCAGGTTGAGGGCCGCGGTGCGGCGCCCGGTACCGGGCTCGCCCGCCAGGAACAGCAGGCCGGTGTCCAACTGCCGCAGTGCCGACGGGAACCACTCGGGCCGGGCGAAGCCGGCCCGCGCGTCCAGGATCTCCAGTGCGGAGATCGGACCTTCGTGCGCCTCCACGTGCGGGCCCCCCGGGGCGGACGTCGCGCCGGCGTTCTCGACGCGCTGGTCCCCGTGCACCGCGCCGGTGTTGATGTTGCCGTTCGGGGCGTAGATGACATAGCGCCGGTCGGGGAAGTCCCGGTCGAGGTCGGCCAAGTCGTCGGTGTCGTCCGGGTCCGGATATCCGGACGCGGTCTCGTCCCGGTCGGGCGTCGGGTCGCCGGGGCGGTCGCCGGACGGGCCGCCGCCGGACGCGCCATCGGCGGAGGCCCGGTCCTCGGCGCTCACCGGCGGCGCTCCTTCTTGTCACCGTGGAAGGTGTCGCCCTGGTTGCCGTGGACCGTACCGGCCTTGTGGCCCGCCACGTAGTCGCCCCCGAAGGAGTCGCCACGCACGAAGTCGCGCCCGGCGTAGTCGCCGCGCACCTTGGTGACCTGCTGGCCGCCCTCCACGTTGGTGACGTGCTGGCCGCCGTGCACCGTGCCGCCGCCGTTGACGTTTCCGCGGTCGGCCCGGTAGCTCACCGGCCCGCTCCCCACGCGGCCACCGTCCGCCTGCCCGGCCGCCGGCTCCGCCGCGGCCTGCGCCCGCTCGTGCTCCCCGACCACGGCGTCGCCCAGGATGCGGCGGTCGTAGAGGTTGCCCGAGGGCGCGGGTACGTACAGCCAGGCCCGCTGGTCGAACCGCTTGCCCTCGACGGTGGCCGGCACCTCGATGAAGTGGTCGGGGTGGCGGCCGGTGAATCCGCCCGCCACCGCGTCGTCGTAGCAGCGGTCGGACAGGATGGCGGCGACCTGGGTGATGCTCTCGTTGGAGGCGGCCAGCATGGCCTTCACCGGGCGGGAGTCGAGCAGGCGGTGGGTGTCGTTGCGGGGCGTGCCGTTGCCGTCGAACTCGCCGCCGGAGTCGGGCAGCGGCCCGATGTGGAGGCTGACCCGCAGCCGGATCCGCACCGTCCCGACCGAGTTCACGTTGAACTCGGTGAGCACCTCCTGGAGGGTGTGCAGCCACGGGTGGATCAGGAACGGCATCCATGCCGGGTCGAAGCCGAAGACGTAGCCGTCGCCGGTGGAGGCGGGGAACCGGCGACCGTGCCAGACCTCGGCGAGCCCGGCGCGCTCGAAGGACCACTGGAGGACCTGCAGGACGGCCTGGCTGATCATGCCGTGCTCGATGGCCGGGTAGCCGGTGAAGTCCTTGGCGTCGACGGCCACGATGCCCCGGTACGGCGGCAGCTGGCGGCTCCGGCTGTAGGGCAGGGCGCTGGCCTCGGGCATCGGCTGGTCGGACTGCGACATCTGTGCTCCTTGTGGTTCCGGTGCGGACCGTGTGCCCCAAGCTTCGCGAGCGCGCGCCGTGCGGTGTGCTCGCTCAGTGCGGAAACCTGGTGACGCCCGTCACACGAACTGACGTGGCATCAGTCGTGCGGCGGACCTTCCGAACGGACCGGCGCCGCGTCAGTCACGCGCCCCGTGGGCCACCCGCCGGAGCGCGGACAGGTCGCCGATGACGATGGACTTCCGTCCGGCGTGGACCTGGTCGGAGCCGAGTTCGGCCAGGCCCGCGGTGACGGTGTTCCGGGACACCCCGAGGTGCTGGGCCAGTTCGTCGCGGGTCAGGGCGAGTTCCGTGCGCCGCCCCGGCGGCCCCGCCGGGTCCGCGGAGACGTCGGCCAGGGTGGCCAGGGCGCCCGCCAGCCGGGCCACGATGTCGCCGCCGCTGCGGGCGAGGTCCGACTCCCGCAGCCTGCCGATGGCGTAGCGGACCATCACCGGGAACAGGTCCCGGTCCGTGACGAACCGCAGGAACGCGGCCTTGGCGAGGACCGCGACCGTACAGTCCGAGATCGCCTGGACGCTCGCCGAACGGACCCCGTCGTCCAGCACGGCCACCTCGCCGAGCAGTTCACCGGGGCCGCGGAACGCCAGCAGTCTGACGTCTCCGGTGCGCTCCCGCCGGGTCACCTTCGCCACCCCGCTCAGCAGGGCGAGCACGTGCGTTCCGGGCTCCGCCTGGCGCAGCAGGGTGGCGCCGATCGGATGCCGGCGCTCGAAGGCCTCCGCCAGCATGCTGTTCCAGCTCGCTTCGCCCATGAGTCGGCGCAGGGTCTGACCCAGGGGGTCCGCCGTTCGGCCGTGATCGTTCATGCGCTGACCTTAGGAGGCGCCACGGCGGGTGCGCAGACGGATGCGGTCTCCCGCCGGAATTTCCCTTGGGCGCCCCGGTGGTGGCGGTCCCCGGGAGGGGGGTGGTCCGGTCGGGGCCAGCGCAGGAGGCGCCGCTGTAGCACGAACTCGTCTTTCGGGGTGGGGAATTGGCGAAGAAACCCTTCGCATGAGCGAATCCGGGGCGGGTTGGCGGTGCGGGCGGGGCGGGGCGAGAAGCCTGGTGGCGGGACGGCGGCCGGCCGGGGCTGAGACTGGTGTGCGAGATGTCCGGCATGTCCGGCACGGCAGGACAAGTCGGCTGTACAGCTGGATTCTTGAACTTCCGTCAGGATTGTCCTGAACTTGGCTATGCTGCATCACCATGCCTCCGGCGCCGGCCGTCGCCCGTCCCCGTACTGTTCCGATCGTTTGAGGATGCCGAGAATGCTTCGAGCTGGATCATCACCCGCCAGACGGCCGTCCGCGCCCCTGCTCGGGTGGCTGCTGCCCACCGCCGTGATGGCGGCGGCCGTGGCGGCCGCCGCGGCGGTGGTGTCCGCCGGGGTCCGTGCGGAGGTGCTCTGGTGCGGGGCGACGGGCACGGTGCTGGTGGCCGTGGTGGCCGCCGAGTCGGCCCGCCGGGGGCGTGCGCTGGCCGCGTTGCGGGAGCAGCACGCCCGGCAGGTGGGCGAGTTGCAGCGGCGGCTGGCCGGCCAGGAGGCCGAGGCCGTGCGGCTCGCGAAGGAGGAGCTGCCGAGGCTGGTGGCCCGGGCCCGGTACGGCGCGTCGATGGACAGCCTGGCCCGGTCGTACCAGGTGCGCGATCCGCTGGCCGCGCCGAAGTTCCGGGGCGCGCTGGAGTCGGTGGTGCGCGGGATCATCGTCGCCGTCGACGACGAGGTGAACCGGCGCGACTCCGCCGAGCGGGCCTTCGTCAACATCGCCCGCCGGGTGCAGGCGATCATCCACCGGCAGGCCAAGGACCTGCGCGAGATGGAGGACCGGCACGGCAACGATCCGGCGGTCTTCGACGACCTGCTGCGCCTGGACCACGGCAACGCGCTGACCGGCCGCCTCGCCGACAGCATCGCCGTCCTGTCCGGCGCCCGCCCCGGCCGTCAGTGGACCAGGCCGGTGGCGCTCTACAGCGTGCTGCGCGGCGGCATGTCGCGCATCCTGGAGTACCAGCGGGTGGACCTGCACCCGGTGGCCCAGGTGTCGGTGATCGGACCGGCCGTCGAGCCGCTGATCCACGCCGTCTCCGAACTGCTCGACAACGCCACCCGCTACTCGCCGCCGCACACCCACGTGCACCTGAGCGCCGCCGAGGTGCAGAGCGGCATAGCGATCGAGATCGAGGACGGCGGCCTCGGCCTGACCGACGAGGCCCGGATCCGCGCCGAGCGCAGCCTGCGCGAGGCCCAGGTCTCGAAGGACCTGGACGACCTCACCGAGTCGCCCCGGCTGGGCTTCGCGGTGGTCGGCCGTCTGTGCCAGGCGTACGGCTTCCAGATCTCGCTGCGCCGCTCCGCCTACGGCGGCGTCCGGGTCGTGCTGGTGGTGCCGCAGGAGTTGGTCACCACCGCGCCCCCGACCGGGCGGGCGCACGGGATCGGCGCGTTCTCCGGCCCCCGGCCGCTCCCGGCGAACCCGCCCAAGTCGGCGGCCCCGTGGGGGGCGCGGGCGGCGGCGACCGGCGTGACGGGGCCGTCCGTCGGACCGTCCATCGGGCCGTCCTTCGGGGCGCCTGGCCCGTGGGCGCCGAGCGGGCCGGGCCCGGGGGACGACGAGGTGGTGGTGACCGAGCGCACCGCGAACGGCCTGCCGCAACGGCGGCGCCGCCCGCCCACCCCCCGGGCGGGCTACCCCGGATCGGCCCGGACCGCCGGACAGTACGGCAACCCGGCCTCGGGGCCCGCCGCGGGCCCCGCCCCGGGGACGGGAGGGCGTCACGCCAAGGAGCCGGTACAGCCCGGCCTCTGGCTGGAGGCGTTCACCGAGGGGATCAACGGCCATGGACCGGCCGCGAGTTCGGCCGGTCAGACCAATGAAGAGACGGCAGGGAAAGGCGAGCAGTGATTCCGCACCGCAGCAACATGGACTGGATCCTCAAGGACCTCGCAGACAGCGTGCCGTACATCCGCCACATCGTCGTGCTCTCCGGCGACGGCCTCCGGATCGCCCAGCACGGCACCGATCCGGACACCGCCGACCGGCTCGCCGCCGCCTGTGCCGGGCTGCAGAGCCTGGCCGCGGCGGTGGGGCAGGAGTTCCCGCACGGCGACGGCTCGATGCGGCTGGTGGTGATCGAGGTGGACGGCGGCTTCTTCTACCTGATGGCGGCTGCCTCCCGCGCGTACCTCGCGGTGCTCGCCGACGAGGGAGTCGACGCCGGGCTGGTGGGCCAGCAGATGCGCGACCTGGTCGCCCGGATCGGCGAGCACCTGGCCACTCCCCCGCGCAACCCCGAGGTGGTCGCGTGAACCGGCCGCAGCGTCGGACGCAGCGGCGGCCGGTGCGCCGTCCCGGTCCCGACCGCGACAGGGACCGGGACCGCGACCGCCTGACCCGGCACCGCGGAGTGCGCACATGAACGAGCACAGCGAGGCGGGCACATGACGACGGCCGACCAGGACGGGTGGGACGGTCCCGACCCCGCCCGCCTGTACGTGATCACCCGCGGCCGCAGCGGCCCGGCCGGACCGGGCGTCTTCGACCTGGTCACCCTGATCGTCTCCCGCGCGGAGCCGACGCCCACCATGCAGCCCGAGCACGCGGCCATCCTGCGGCTGTGCCGCTCGCCGCTCTCGGTGGCGGAGGTCTCCGCCTACCTCGAACTGCCCACCAGCGTCGTCACCGTGCTGCTGGCGGACCTGCTCGACGACGGGCGGATCGAGGCCCGCGCCGCCGTCCCCAAGGCGGAACTTCCCGACCGTGCCCTGTTGGAGGCGGTGATCCATGGACTTCAAAGGCTCTGACACGGTGGTCGGGCCGGCCGCCTCGGACCTGCTGCCGGACTCCGTCGCGATGGCGGTCAAGGTGGTGATCGTGGGCGGCTTCGGCGTCGGCAAGACGACGCTGGTCGGCTCGGTCAGCGAGATCCGCCCGCTGACCACCGAGGAGACCATGACCCAGGCCGGGGTCGGCGTGGACGATCCCACCGGGGTCGAACGCAAGACCTCCACCACGGTGGCGATGGACTTCGGCCGGATCAGCATCAGCGACCAGCTCGTGCTGTACGTGTTCGGCACCCCCGGGCAGGAGCGGTTCTGGTTCCTCTGGAACGGCCTGTTCGAGGGCGCCCTGGGCGCGGTGGTGCTGGTGGACACCCGCCGGCTGGAGGTCAGCTTCGAGGTGATCGGGAGGCTGGAGGACCGCGGCGTGCCCTTCGTGGTGGCCGTCAACGGCTTCCCGGAGGCGCCGGCGCACCCGGTCGACGAGCTGCGGGCCGCCCTCGACCTGCCGCCCGAGGTGCCGATCGTGGCCTGCGACGCGCGCAGCCGCGAGTCCAGCCGGGACACCCTGATGACCCTGATGCGGTACCTGTACGAGCTCGCGGTCCCGCCCACCCGCTGACGACCGCCCGCCCGGGGCCGCCCGCGCACCCCGCCAGCCGAACCCCCCGTCCGCCCCGCCGACCCCACCCGACCCCGGAGAGCCCGTGAGCACCCCGTTCCCCGATGACGCCGCCCCCACCCCGCCGCCCGGCTGCCCGGCCCACGGGCGCGCCCTCGAACCGTTCGGCCCCGGCGGCGTCCGGCGCCTGTACGGGCCGGAGGCCGAGGCCGACCCGGCGGGCCTGTACGAGAAGCTGCGCGCCGAACACGGCGAGGTGGCCCCGGTCCTGCTGCACGGGGACCTCCCGGCCTGGCTGATCCTCGGCCACGGCGCGAACATCACCGCGATGCGCTCGCCGTCCCTGTTCTCCCGCGACTCCCGCCTCTGGTCGGCGTTCCGCGACGGTGACGTCCCGATGGACTCGCCGCTGATGCCGGTGATCGCCTGGCAGCCGCTGTGCGTGTTCGCGGACGGCGAGGAGCACCGGCGGCTGCGCGGCGCCGTGCTGGACGGCCTGAACCGCTTCGACCGGCGCGGCGTGCGCCGCCACGTCCGGCGGTTCACCACCGAGCTGGTCCAGGTGGTCGGGCAGACCGGCCGGGCCGAGCTGGTCACCCAGTTCGCCGAGCACCTGCCGATGCTCGTCATGACCCAGCTGCTCGGCATGCCCGACGAGTACGGACCACAGCTGGTGAACGCCGCCCGGGACCTCATGAAGGGCACCGAGACGGCCATCGCCAGCAACGAGTACGTGGTGGCGAGCCTGCGCCGGACGATGGCCGCCAAGCGCGAGGACCCGGGCGGTGACCTGGTCACCTGGCTGATGGAGCACCCGGCCGGGCTGACCGACGACGAGGTGATGGAGCACCTGCGGGTGGTGCTGCTCGCCGCGAACGAGACCACCGTCAACCTGATCGCGGACACCCTGAAGATGGTGCTCACCGACCCCCGGTTCCGCGCCCACCTGTCCGGCGGTCAGATGACCCTGGGCGAGGCGCTGGACCAGGTGTTGTGGGACTCCCCGCCGATGTCGCTGGTGGCCGGCCGCTGGGCGACCGTCGACACCGAGCTGGGCGGGCAGCAGATCAGGGCCGGTGACCTGCTGCTGCTCGGACTCGCGGCCGGCAACGTCGACCCGGTCGTCCGGCCCGACCTGGCCACCCCGCTGTACGGCAACCGCTCCCACCTCTCCTTCGGCGCCGGCCCGCACGAGTGCCCCGGCCAGGACATCGGGCGCTCCGTCGCCGAGGCCGGGATCGACATCCTGCTGACCCTCCTGCCGGACCTTCGGCTCGCCGTGCCGGAGGAGGAGCTGACCTGGACCTCCGCCTGGATCTCCCGGCACCTGGTGGAGCTGCCGGTGGAGTTCACCCCGCGCGAGATCGAGCCGCACCCCGACTCCAAGCCGGTCGACGCCCCGGAGCCGGCGGCCGTCGCCGCACCCGAACCCGCGCCGGCGGAGTCGCCGGCGGTGGAGGAGGCGGAGGCACCGGCCGCCGTACGGATCCCGGCGCAGCGCCGCGGCTGGTGGCGGGCGTTGACCGGCCTGTTCCGGCGCTGACGGCCCGTCCCTAACGACGGTCGCTGCGGGGCCGCTGCAGGGTGAAGGTGTCGACCGGGGTGAGGTCCCCGTGCGGGCCGTCGAAGGTGTAGTACGTCACCCGCATCCTGGTCAGACCGCCGCGCCGGTCGCCGGGGTCGACGTCGAAGGCCGCGAAGCCGTGGGTGTGCTGCCGGTCCTGGACGGCGGCCCACGGGGCGTCCTCGGTCAGCCACACGGACTGCCGGTACGGGGCCGGCGGGCGCGGCGCGTCCTCCAGGGCGACGACCACCCGGCCCTTGGGCTCCCCGAACAGGTCGTCCTGGGTGGTGGCGGCGTTGCCACCGGCGCCGATGACCATGTGGACGGTGCCGCGGCCGGTGTCGACCGTGTGGAGGTCGGTGTCGGACGGCACCGGGGTGCGGGTGTCGTTGGGAAGGGTCCCGCGGACGGGGTGGGAGCGCTCGTAGTAGTGCTCGTGGCCGCTGACCACCAGGTCGACCCCGTAGGCGTCGAACAGCGGGCCCCAGGCCTCGCGGATGCCGAGGTCGCTGCCGGCGCCGTGCTGCGAGCTGGAGATCATCGGGTGGTGCATGCAGACCACGATCCAGTCGATCGCCCGGCTGCTCCGCGCCGACCGCAACTCGCGCTCCAGCCAGCGCTGCTGGGCCCCGCCGGAGTAGCCGCGCAGATAGTGGTCGCCGCTGTCCTGGATGGCCACGTCGTCGTTGGCCAGGCTGATGAAGCGCACCGAGCCGACCGTGAAGGCGTACCACATGCCCCGGGTCTCCGCGTCGTCGGCGGCCGCGGAGTCGGGCAGTTCGAAGTAGGTCTGGTAGCCGAGGGCGCCGATCGGGCCGTTGCCGGCCTCGTTCTCGCCGTTGCCGGCGCAGGGCATCCAGGGGCGCAGCCGGGCCGAGCGGCTGTTGTTGATGAACCAGTCGGCCCAGGTCAGCGTGCGGCTCTGGCCGTGCCGGCCGCTGTAGGAGGCGTAGCAGAGGTCGCCGTTGACCAGGTTGAACAGCGGGCCGACGCGTTCGACGGCGGCGACGATGTCGGCGGAGTGCGGGGTGCCGACCTGGCTGCTGGTGAACACCGGGTACTTGCCGAGCGGTGACGGCATGCCGTCGGGGAAGACCACCTGGCGGCGGAGGTTGGGGGTGGCCTGGTCCCCGAAGCTGGTGAAGGTGAAGGGCGCCCGGCCGCGCGGGGCGGTGGTGAAGGAGCCCGGCTCGGGGCTCGCGCCGTCGTGGCCGGCGGTGTAGAGGTAGGTGGTGGCGGGGCGCAGGCCGGTGAGGCGGGCGTGGTGGACGTACACCTCCTCCTTGCCGAGGGCGTCCCGGTAGGTGCGGGTCTGCGCCTCGACGACACGGCCGAGGCCGCCGTCCGGTGAGCCGAGCCGGACCTGCGGGCGGCGCACGGACTGCGGGGTGATCCAGGAGACCGTCATGTCGGCGGACGGGTCCGTGCCGAACTGCAGGTGCAGCCCGCTCACGCTGGGCGCCCCGGTCCGGTGCGGGGTGGACCGCAGCAGCGGGCTCGCGGCGGGCCCCGCCTCCCGGCCCGCGTCCGGGCTTGCCTCCGGGTTCGCCGCCGCGGCCGGCTGGGCGGCCGCACCGCCCGCGACCAGCGCGGCGCCGGCCGCGGATGTGCCCTTGAGGATGGACCTGCGTGCGATCGTCATGGAGCTCCGCCTGCCGAGTGGGGGTGTCGACCCGGAGCACTGTACAGACATGTGCATGCGGAAACGATCGATATGACGGACGGTCACCACCGGTACGACGGAGGGCATGCGTCGGCCCCGGCAGGGGTCGGGGGCTCCGCCGGGGCCGGGCGCAGGGAGTCGGGCACAGGGAGTCGGGCACAGGGCCCGGGGGTCAAGCGCCGGAGATCAGGGGCACTGCTTCCAGGCGAGGTGGTAGACGGTGTTGATGCTGCCGTCCGTCGAGTCCATGGTCATGAAGCTGGTGGTGCTGTTCGGGTCCGAGCTGCCGGCGCCGACCCGCAGTTCGGTGTTGATGTTGAAGTTGCGCTCCTCGCCGCAGGGGGCGAAGACCAGGGCGGCGACGTCGACGGTGTCGGTCGCCTGCCAGTTGTCGTCCTTGGGGCCGCTGAAGTGGTGGCTCAGCTGGACGGTCGCGGGGTCGCCCTGGAAGTAGTAGCCGGCCTGCTGGGTGCCGGTCGCACCCTTCTCCAGGTGGGCGAAGCCGCGGTAGTCGGCGGAGGCGATCGCGTAGGTGAAGCCCTGGGGGACGTGCACCCGCAGGTTGAGCTGACAGTTCTTCCGGAAGTCGGTCGGCTTCGAGCCGACCCCCACCTGGGCGAGGTAGCTGCTGTAGGTCACGGTGAAGGCGGTGTTGTCCGGGGAGACGGCCACGGCGGCCGTCCCCGCCGGGCAGCCGGAGCCGTTGACGGTCGCGACGTCGATGACGATCCGATCCGGCGGCGTCGGGAGCACGCCGGAACCGAGGGTCGGCGAGGCGAACAGGGTTGCGGCGATTCCGGTCGTGGCCAGTACACGGAGCAGCATGGGCTTCCCCTTCGATCGTCCACGGAGCCGGGGCCGGCGCGTTGGCGCTCCGAGCGCGGTGATGTTCCGAGCGCGGTGACGTTCCGAGCTCGTTGGCGGTCCGAGCGACTTGGCACTTCGAGCGCGGCCCCGAAATTGACATGGCTATGTCACCACACTCGGGGTGTCCGCGTACAGGGGGTGACGCGCCTCCCGGGTGACCTGCGGGCGACGAGCAGCAGCTCACCCTCGCCCGCGAGCCGGCCGTCGAACCGGCTCCCGGACAGCCCGACATCGACCTGATCCTCGGCACCCGCGCCCACATCCCGCAGGCCTACGAGAAGATCGGCGACACCTGGACGGTCTACGGCCTCGGCGACCAGTTCGCCGGGCACATGTTCACCTACGACGGCGCCGAGGATCCGCGCGGCAACTGGAGCTCCCTCGCCCGCTTCACCGTCCCCCCGCCCGCCGGGCCGGGGCTGCGCTGGACGGTGGGCCGGGCCGAGTTCGTCCCGCAGATCACCGACCTCGGGCCGCCCTACCGGGTGCTCGGCCTGCGCGAGGCCGTCCGCCGCGACCCCGGCCGCGCCGACTACGCCCGCGCCCTGGAGCACATCCGCTCGGTGGTGCTCAGCCGGGACGCGGGCGCGGCAAAACTCGCCCTGGCGCCGTAGAGCGGAGAAACCGTTACGGCCTGCGGCCCAGCCCCGCGTAGGCCGCCACCTCGTGGTCGCCGAGCACCGGGCCCTCGCCCAGCTCCGGGTGCCAGCGGTTGATCAGCACCACGCCCGGGTCGTCCAGTTCCAGCCCGGTGAAGAAGCGCTCGACGCCCGCGCGGGGGCGCAGGTGGTTCTCGATGCCGGCCTCCGAGTAGCGGCGGGAGCCGATCGCGACCAGGTCGGGAATCGAGTCGGCGGTGCCGGCGGTCAGCGCGAGGAAGCTGCCGGAGGGCAGGGCGTCGACCAGCTTGCGGACCGGCGGGTGCGCGGCCTCGTCGGAGAGGAAGTGCACGATGTTGATCAGCGTCAGCGCGATCGGCCGGTCGAGGTCCAGGGTGGCGGCCACCGCGGGATCGGCCAGGAACCTCCCCGGCTCGCGCAGGTCGCCCTCGACGTAGGCGGTGCGGCCCTCGGGGGTGCTGGTGAGCAGCGCGCGCGAGTGGGCGAGCACGATCGGGTCGTTGTCGACGTACACCACCCGGCAGGACGGGTCGACGGCCTGGACGACCTCGTGCAGGTTGGGCGTGGTGGGGATGCCGGTGCCGACGTCCAGGAACTGGCGGACGCCGTGCACCTCGACCAGCCGGCGGACCATCCGGTGCATCACCGCGCGGGCCGCGACGGTGGCGGTGCGCGAGCCGGGCCACTCCCCGAGGATGCGGTCGCCGACCTCGCGGTCCACCGGGAAGTTGGTCTTGCCGCCGAGCAGGTAGTCGTAGACCCGGGCCGGGTGCGCGCGGTCGGTGCGCAGGTCCACCTGCGGCGCCTCCTCGAACCGGACCCCGGTCAGCCAGCCGTCCGGACCGCTGTTCTCCATGTCTTGCCCTTCCGCACGTTCGTTCCCGTCCCACTCAACCACAGGACATGATCGAACGTCAGCCACTTCGGGACGACACCCGCCCGCCGCGCGCCTTGATGGCCGGAGCCCCCACGGCGGCAGCGAAGGACGGCACCCGCAGGGCGGTGACGAGGCCGAGCGCCGGGCCCAGCGTGCAGAGGGTGACGTAGCCGGGGATCAGGCCGAGGCGGTGGTGGTCGTGCAGCCACTCGGCGAGCAGCGGGAAGGAGCCGCCGAACACGGCGATGGTGGCCGCGTTGACCACGCCCAGGCCGAGGGCGCGGACCTCCGTCGGGAACAGCAGGCCGGTAAAGACGTTGAGCGTCCCGAGCACCGTCGCCACCAGCATCCCCAGCAGCACGGCGACGACCTGGAACGGCAGCCAGCCCTGCCGCAGCCCGATCAGCAGCACCGGGACCAGCAGCACCGGCAGCGCGAACCCGGCCCGGGCCACCGGCAGCAGGCCGAAGCGGTCGGCGGCGGCGCCGCTGAGCAGCATGGTGGCCAGCACCACCGCGAGCACCACGGTCATGAAGGAGGTCGCCTCCTCCCGGTCGACCACCCCGTAGGCGGCGGCGTACTGCGGCAGGTAGACCAGGGCGAAGTAGTAACCGACCGTCCCGCCCAGGGTGTTGAGGAAGACGGTGAGCACCGCCCAGCGGTGCTCGCGCAGCACCCGCAGGAACGGCGGGCGGGCGCCCGTCGACTCCGCCCGGGCTCGGCGGAACTCCGCGCTCTCCGGGGCCGCTCGGCGCACCCAGACGGCGGCCAGCCCGAGCAGCGCCGCGACCACGAAGGCCCAGCGCCAACCGCCGTCGGTCACACCGGACTTGCCGAGGGTGTGCAGCAGCAGCGCGAGCACCCCGTAGGAGAGCAGCGAGCCGACGATGATCCCGCCGTAGGAGACCGAGCTGAACGCGAAGCGGTGCCGGGGCGGGGCCGTCTCGGTCACGTACGCGGCGACGCTGGGCGCCTCCCCACCGAAGGCCAGCCCCTGCACCACCCGCGCGGCGACGGCCAGGACCGCCGCCCAGGCGCCGATCGTCCGCTGGTCCGGCAGCACGGCGATGCCGAGGCTGGCGGCGGCGATCACGGACATGCCGAGGGTCAGGGCGAAGCGCCGCCCCCGGGTGTCGCTGAGCCGCCCGATCAGGTACGAGCCGACCGGCCGGGCGACGAACCCGACCGCGAAGGTCGCGTACGCCCCGAGCAGGCCACTGACCCCGCCCTTGCCGTGCCCGAAGAGGTCCGCCGCGAAGTACGGGGCGAGGACGGCGTAGATGTTCCAGTCGAAGGACTCGACCACCGAGCCCACCGTGGCGGCGGCCAACTCCCGTCGCCGCCGGCCGGCTTGCGGCTCCTCGCGCGGCGGGGTGGTTCCGGTCCGATCTGTCATGGCCTCAGCATGGCACCGATCGAGGTGGCGCGGTATCGGACGCGGCGAGGTCCGCCGCCCCCGGCGGCCCGGCGCTACCGGCCGGGGTGGTGTTACCGGCCGGGGTGGTGGACGAAGCGGTAGGTCTCGCGGTCCAGTTCGGTGACCTCCACGCCGATCGCGGCGGGCACGTCGAGGCGGGCCTCCAGCGCGGCGAGCACCCGGGCCGTCAGCTCGGCACGCTGCGCGGTGCTGCGGCCGGCCAGGATCTTGACCTCCACCAGCACCACCGCGCGCCCGGCCGCCCCGTCGCCGACCAGGTGGCACCCGGCCGGGCGGAACAGCGTCTTGCAGTCCGCCACGGTGGTGTCGATCACCTCGGCGATCAGCCGGTGGACCTCCTCGGCGAAGCCCGCCTGGTCGAGGTCGAGGCCGGCGGAGTGGTCGACCAGGATCTGCGGCACGGGGACCTCCCAGGAGACGGAGCCCGCGCGGGGCTCCTCGGACAGTACGGCGACGCTACCGCGCGCGGCCGCACGGCCCTCGGGCAGGGCGCTCACCGGGGTGCGGCGCGGCGGTGGCGCGGCACTCCCGGGGCCCCGGTTGCGCCGGGAGCCCGGGAGCCCGGGAGCGTGAACAGCGGGTCAGCAGCCGAAGTTGATCAGGCGGAAGGTCACGTAGTGGTCGCCGGTGTAGTAGTCCTCGCGGGTGCGCTGGCCGGTGACGATCCGGCGGGTGCCGCGGGTCGGCGAGCCGGGCGTCACCACGGTGTACTCGTGGTAGTAGCCGGAGGACTGGCTCGGCAGCACGCGCTCCTTGTTCTGGAACACCACGCCGTCCTGGCTGTACGGGAACGGCCCGCCGGAGGCGATCAGGTTGAGCGTGGTGCGCGCCTGCGACGGCAGGGCGGACAGGCACACCGAGCCGCTCACCGCGGCGTGTGCCTCGGTGGCGACCGCGACGGGCGCGAGGGTCATCAGGGCAACGGCGGTGACGGCGGCGGCGCGGGACTTCCACGCGCGTAGAGTTCGGGTCATGACAACCAGCATGGCGACCGCCCCGGCCCGCCGAAAGCCCTGATCCAACTCTTCATCTCGGGTCAACTCGACGTACCCACAGCGGACTTGGCATGGACAGCAGCCGCTCCGGGCCCGCCCTGCGCGAAGCCGAGCCGAGCCGAGCCGAGCCGAGGCGAGGCCGGACACGCCTGCGCCACCGGGGCGTTCACCGCCCCGGTGGCGCGTCCGGCGTCTCGGCGTCAGCCCCGGGGCAGGGCCAGGGACTGGACGGCCGGCAGCTTGCGCCAGTCGCTGGAGACGATGCTGGCGTGCGCCCGGGCCAGCTGCTCGGTGCGGGCGCGGGCCTGGTCCGGCGTCGGGTCGGTGGCGCTGATGGCGGGCGCCACGTTGTGCGCGTCCGTCATGACCAGCAGGTAGTGCGAGCGGTCGTACCACGCGGTGTCGACGCCGTTGAGGTAGCTGGCGGCGTCGCCGTCGAAGACCACGAACCAGGGCCGGATCCCGGCGTCCGCGCCCGTGTACGCGGCGCGCGGGTCGCCGGTCTTGGCGCCGTGCACGGCGGGGAACAGCTGGGCGTCGCCGATCCGGCCGGCGGCGGCGAGGTCGCGCAGGTGGCGGCCGTACTCGACGTCGGTGTGCAGGGTGTCGAAGGGGTTGCTCTCCTCGACCGTCCCCGGGATCGCGTACAGCAGGACCTTTCCGGCCAGCGCCGCGCGGCTCGGCCAGTTGCCGGCCCGCACCGCCTCGTCGACACTGGCGTACGAGCCGCCGCCCGGCTTGGCGAGCAGGTCGGCCGGGCGCAGCGCGGCCGGGCCCAGGTGGGCGGCGATCAGCGCGTCCAGTTCCGTCGGCCCCATGCCGAGGTTGGCCGAGAAGCCCGCCTTGAGCTCCAGCTTGACCACCAGCGGGCCGGCGCCCGGGTGGGCGCCGAGCCAGACCCGGACGTCGTCGAGGCAGTTCTCCAGGTTCTTGTTGGCGCCGCCGCTGTAGAGCTGCGCCGGGGTGCTGGCGGCGGTGCAGTTGTTGGAGTTGCCGAGCGGGTTGGAGTGGCTGACCTTCCACTCCTTGGTGACGATGTCCGTCCAGATGTCCAGCTCGATCATCCCGGTGCCGGTGTCGAGCCCCTGGGCGAGGTACGGGTAGGCGGCCGGGTCGTAGGTGTTGTGCAGGCCGACGGTGGTGGCCGAGCCGAACGGCAGGTCCCCCGGGCCGCTCGCGGCCGCGTCCTGCGCCGCGTCGGCGGTCGTCGGAATCAGGGCCGCGGCGGCGGCGAGCAGGCCGGCCGCCAGGATGGCGGCGGCGGTGCGGCGTACGGTCACAGGTACTGTCCCCCCAAGTGCGGATGTGCCTCCGGCCGCCCCTCCCGGACGGTCGGACGAAGCATCGCCCACCAGGGCGAGCTCCGGGTGAAGAAAACACGACAATAGCGTGACGGCTGTACCGCTCCCGCCCGGGTTAGCGTGGGCCGTCCAGCAGGCGCGGCCCGGTCCGCGCCTGAGCACCGAGCACCGAGCACCGGAGGAACTCCCGTGTCCCTGGTCCGCGTCCACAACTTCTCGATCTCGCTCGACGGCTACGGAACGGGCGAGGGGCAGAGCCTCGACTCGCCGTTCGGCCACGCCGGCGACCGGCTGCACGGCTGGTTCTTCCAGACCCGGACCTTCCGGCGGATGCACGGCCGGGAGGGCGACACCGGCGGCGACACCGGCGTCGACGACGCGATGGCCCGCACCTGGAGCGACGGCATCGGTGCGGAGATCATGGGGCGCAACAAGTTCGGCCCGCAGCGCGGCCCGTGGCAGGACCACGAGTGGAAGGGCTGGTGGGGGCCGGACCCGGTGTTCCACACCCCGGTCTTCGTCCTCACCCACCACCCGCGCCCCACGCTGGAGATGGCGGGCGGGACGACCTTCCACTTCCTCGACGCCACGCCCGAGGAGGCACTGCGCCAAGCCAAGGCGGCGGCCGACGGGAAGGACGTCCGGATCGGCGGCGGCCCGAGCACCGTCCGGGCCTTCCTGGAGGCGGACCTGATCGACCACCTGCACGTGGTGGTGGTGCCGATCGTCCTCGGCCGCGGCGAGCGGCTCTGGGACGGGCTCGAAGGCCTGGAACAGCGCTTCCGCACCGAGGCGGTGACCAGCCCGAGCGGCGTCACCCACCTCACCTTCACCCGGCGGTAGCCGAAAGACGGTGGCCTCCCCGCACCCGTGGGGAGGCCACCGTCACACTCGGACCGTCAGACCTGTCAGACCCTGTCAGACCCGGTCGGCCGCGATCAGGACGTACTGGAAGGAGCCGTCCTTGTAGGAGTTGATGAACGCCTCCTCGATGCCGGTGACCAGCGAGGAGGTGGCGCGCAGCTCCCAGTAGGGCAGGGTGGCGGGGGTCAGGTCGATGACGGCCTGCGGCACCAGCCGGTTGTCAACCATGGCCCGCAGGTACTCCCGGCGGGAGTGGATGTTGCACTCGAAGTGCGCGTTGATCTGCGAGACCCACTTGGACGGCTGCCCGTAGGCGGGGTTCCAGCAGCCGGTGACGGTCACGTACCGGCCGCCGACGGCGAGGATCCGGGAGTGCTCGGCGAACAGGTCGTGCAGGTCGACGTACATGCTGGACTCGTTGTTCCACGAGCCCGCCACCTGGCCGGTCTCGAACGGCATGTCGAGCATGTTGCAGACCTGCGAGCGGACGAAGTCGCCGATGCCCAGCTCGTGGGCCCGGTTGTTGCCGAACTCGGCCTGCTTGGCGGAGAGCGTGACGCCCTGGACCCGGCAGCCGAAGCGCTGGTGGGCCATCACCATCGAGCCGCCGCGGCCGCAGCCGGCGTCCACCAGGGTGGCGTCGGCCGGAACCGCGCCCAGGTGGTCGAGGAGCAGCTCGGCCTGCGCGGACTCCAGGCGGTGCAGCTCGGTGATCACCTTCTTCTCGCGCTCGCTGTCGGCCGGGTCGCCGATGGCGGCCTGGTCGACGTCGCCGATGCCGTAGTGGTGGTGGTAGAGGCCGTCCACGTCGCCGAGGCGAAGGTTGACCGGCCGTGCCTCGTGGTCCCAGTAACGTGCGATGTCGCCCTGGTAGGGGGTCGCCGGCCCGGGGATGGCGGCGTTGTCGGCGGGGGTGGTGATGTCGTCGGTCAGGGACATGCGTCAGCTCCTAGCGGGTGATCAACGGAAGGGGGACGGCTGCCGGAAACGGTGGTTACCAGAAGTCGGGCAGGGTGTAGCGGAAGGAGTTGGTCTGGTGCCAGAAGTGGTTGCCGTCGACCCACGCGGACACACCGCGCAGGAACCGTACGAGGGTCGGGACGGGGCAGGCCGCGGCCAGCGCGGCCGCCTCGGCCTCGAAGGCGTGCATCAGGTCGTTGTGGACCTCGACCGCCTTGAGGTAGCCGTCCCGGTGCGAGCAGTCCTCGCGTTCGGCGATCACCACGGGCAGGTTCAGGTGCAGTCCGGGGATGGACAGCTCCTTGGTGTACGAGTACAGGTCGTTGACGATGGTGGTCGCGTTGCCGGCCAGGGCGATCACGCGCTGCATGGCGGGTAGCGCGTGCAGTTCGGCCGGCAGCTCGTAGCCGCCGACGGTGTCCGTGATCGTCGGGCAGGGGCGGAAGTTGTTGAACTGGCGCATCGCCAGGTACTCCCACACCTGCGGGACGTGCTCGGTCTCGGCCCACGACGCCTCGGCGAGGTACCCGAGGTGCAGCCGGGCCATGTCGTGCCGGAACCGGTCCGCCTGGGAGGGCGTGGAGGCCCGGGTGAAGTACTCCATCGCGGAGCGGTACGCCCGGCGGGGCGCGTCCTCGTGCAGCGAGGCCTCCCACTCCGGGTGGTACTCCGGGGTGGTGTGCAGCGGGTCGAGCGCGGTGTGCGCCAGCAGCAGGCGCCCGCCGAGGCCGACCGGCGAGCCGCCGTGCTCCTCGCAGTAGTAGTCGTCGACCGCGTTCTCGGCGACCATCAGGCGGGCGGCGAGCATCAGGTGGTCGACGCCGGGCGCGTCCGGGTGGCAGGCCACCATGTAGCGGCCGGTCGAGAAGCCGTCGAACTGCTTCTCCCAGTCCGGCGGGTACAGCTCGACCTCGTCCAGCGCCCAGGCCTTGATCCTGAGGCTCAGCTCCTCCACCCGCACCGGGTCGGGCTCGGCCACCGGGTGGTGGTAGAGGCCCGGGATGGCGTCGCCGGGCTGCGGCTTGGAACCACCCGGCTTGGAACCGCCCGGCGAGGGGCTGTCGGACGTGGGGACGCCGGGCACGGAGGTGTTGGGTGCGGGCGCGCTCGGGGCGGGGGGACTCTGCGCCAGGTTCAGGCCCGCGGTGCCCAGGCCGCTCGGCCCGCGCAGGATCCGCTCCATCGCCGAGGAGCTCACGACCCCACCGCCGCGGCGGCAGTGCGCTCGAAGGGTGTCCCCGCTCTGGTGCACAGGGGCATGGAGCCTCCTCTGACTCTGATGAAGGATCGCGAGACATGACGCTTCGTCACCTGGCCGACGGCGCGGGCGGTCTTCGAACGCGCCCCCCGTCTCGCTCGGTTCACAACCGTAGGCGCGGGGACCGGTTCGGAAACGCTCCGAACGATCTTCTACACCCGATCAGGTGAACGTGGGCCCGTATGGCGTTTGAAACGCCACCTCCTCATGCATCGGTCCGCCGCGCCCGCCGGCGTAAGGGGGAGAAGAATGGCCACGACCCCGTGACGGAACGGGGCCAGGAAGGACGTACCAGCACATGGAGACCCAGGGCCGCAGCCGCACCGCACTGGTCGAGGACCTCATGGAGCGTTTCCCCGACGTGCCCCGGGAGGCCGTGATCAAGGAGGACCTGCTGCGCGGCGGCATGGCCTTCGACGAGTCCGCCCTCAGCGGCAGCACCGGCGCCGACGGGAGCGGCGAGGTCAAGCCGAAGTCGTACTTCATCTTCTCCTTCGACCACCGCACCCTGCCCGAACTCGGCGCGGCCGCGCTCAACCGCCCGCCGGAGGAGGTCGTGCTCACCGGCGGCCCGTACGGGCTGCGCCGCACCGTGGTGTCGGTGCGGGTCAACCCGGACTCGCCGTACCGGGTCGGCGCCGGGGAGGACGGCACGCTCGGCCTGTACCTCGACGGCGCGCGGATCGCCGACGTGGGCCTGCCTCCGATGCCCGACTACTACCGACACACCCTGGCCAACGGGAAGTCGGTGATGGAGGTCGCCCCGACCATCCAGTGGGGCTACCTGATCTACCTGACGGTCTTCCGGGTCTGCCAGTACTTCGGCGCCAAGGAGGAGTGCCAGTACTGCGACATCAACCACAACTGGCGCCAGCACAAGGCCGCCGGCCGCCCCTACACCGGGGTCAAGCCGGTCGAGGAGGTGCTGGAGGCACTGGAGCTCATCGACCGCCACGACACCGCCCGCGCCTCCCAGGCGTACACCCTCACCGGCGGCGCCATCACCTCGCAGGTCGGCGGCCGGGACGAGGCCGACTTCTACGGCCAGTACGCCAAGGCCATCGAGGAGCGCTTCCCCGGGCGCTGGATCGGCAAGGTCGTCGCCCAGGCCCTGCCGCGCGAGGACGTCCAGCGCTTCCACGACTACGGCGTGCGGATCTACCACCCCAACTTCGAGGTCTGGGACAAGCGCCTGTTCGAGCTGTACTGCCCCGGCAAGGAGCGCTACGTCGGCCGCGACGAGTGGCACCGGCGCATCCTCGACTCCACCGAGGTGTTCGGCCCGGAGAACGTGATCCCCAACTTCGTCGCCGGGGTCGAGATGGCGCAGCCCTTCGGCTTCACCACCGTCGACGAGGCCATCGCCTCCACCCGGGAGGGCCTGCGCTTCTTCATGTCCCACGGCGTGGTGCCCCGCTTCACCACCTGGTGCCCCGAACCCACCACTCCGCTCGGCAAGGCCAACCCCCAGGGCGCCCCGCTGGAGTACCACATCCGCCTGCTCCGGGCCTACCGCGCCACCCTCGAGGAGTTCGGCCTCTCCTCCCCGCCCGGCTACGGCCCGGCCGGCCCCGGCAAGGCCGTCTTCTCGGTCAGCTCCTTCATGGACTCGCTGCCCGGCTGAGCCCCCGACGCACGCCGCCCCCGGTCGGCATGACGGGACGTCAGGATGACGCCGGGGGCCGTCGGCCCACCGCGAGGAGGAGGCGGACCCCGCCGATCGGCGCGTGGGTGGGGGTACGAACAGCGTGTTAGCTTCCCGCCATGGGATTACGTGGGGCTCGTGGGGTGGCGGCGCGGTCGGCGATCGAGGGGATGCGGGAGCTCGCCGGGGAGGGGTTGACGGCGCCGGACGTGTTCCGGCGGGCGGACGAACTGCTGCGCCCGGTCCTGGAGTTCGACGCGGTGTGCTGGCACACGGCGGATCCGGCGACCGGGCTGGTGAACTCGGTGCAGAGCGAGGACCTCAGCCTGACGGCGTACGAGCACGCCGTCAGGCTGGAGGTCTGGGAGGACGACCTGGCGACCTTCCCGAAGATCCGGCACAGCGGGGCGCAGGCGGAGACGCTGAGCCGGGCGACCAAGGGGCGCCCGCAGGAGAGCGTGCGGTTCCGGGAGCAGATAGCACCGGCCGGGTTCGGGGACGAACTGCGGGCGGTGTTCGACGCGACGGGCGGGATGTGGGGGTGCGCGGCGTTCATGCGGGCCCCGGACCGCGGCCCCTACCTGGGACGCCAGCGCGAGCTCGCCGGCGCCGCCGCCCGCCACCTGGGCAACGCGCTGCGGGCGTGCCACGTTCCGGCCGGCGCGCCGGACCAGGAGGACGCGGGGCCTGCGGTCCTGCTGCTCGACCGGCGCAACCGGCTGCGGGCGATGTCCGGCCCGGCCGAGGACCTGCTCGACCGGCTGGCCGACCCCACCCCCACCTCGCTCAGCATCCCGACCTCCGTGGCGATGGCCGCCGAGCACGCCCGCCGGGCGGCGCACGGGCTGGCCGCGCCGCAGACGCCGGTACGGGTCCGCTCCCGGGACGATCGCTGGTACCTGCTGCACGGATCGGCGCTGCGCGGCGACGCGGCGGCGGACGAGGTGACGGTGGTGGCCACGCCCGCCTCGCCGGCCGAGGTGATGCCGCTCTACCTGGCCGCGTACGGGCTGACCGCCCGCGAACAGGAGGTGGCGCTGCTGCTGGTGCGCGGCAGCGACACCCGGGACGTGGCCCGGCTGCTCGCGATGACGCCGTACACGGTGCAGGACCACCTGAAGTCGGTGTTCACCAAGACCGGGGTGGGCAGCCGACAGGAACTGATCGCGCGGATCATGCTCGGCGGGGGGCGCTGCTGACCCGTGGCCCCGCGCCCCTGGCGCGCGCCCGCCGCACGCCCCCAGGAATCTGGGATGGCCGGGGCCCCGCCGCGAACGTGAAGATTTCCCCACGGGGGATTCACGTCATGCACATGACGTGACGTGCATCGCAGTGCCTTCATCGTCCAGCGGAGGAGCACCCTCATGAGCTCGCGCACCAGGCGCACCGCCTTCACCTCAGGAGTCGCCGCACTGGTCGCGGTGACCGGACTCGGCCTCGGCGCCGCGCCCGCACACGCCGACACCACACCGCCGACCGCCACCTGCGACCCCGCCCGCGACTACCTGTGGGAGGACATCGCCTCGGCCCGGGTCGAACCGACCGTCACCGACTTCCTCGCGGTCGCCATCACCCCCGGCACCACCGGCAGTTACACCAAGACCCTCAGCGAGGTCGACTCGGTGAGCACCACGATCAACACCAGCACCGAGGTGAGCGCCGAATTCAAGGCGATCTTCGCCAAGGTGAGCGTCAAGGTCGGATTCTCGGTGGCCAGCACCAAGGCGACCACCCGCACCACCACCGTCACCGACACCGTGAACTTCAACAGCCCCGGCTACTACGGCCTCTACCGCGGCACCCGGAAGGTCACCGGCGAGTGGGTCCGCTACATCTGCGCCCGCAGCGGGAACACGGGCTACTGGATCAACACCAGCCCGAACGGCCCCGGCACCTTCACCACCTTCGACGTCCCGGAGCAGGGGACCGTCTCCTGTGCCTACCCGGAGCCGGCCGGCACCCTGCGCGCGGCCGCCCGGGCGCGACTCGTCTGCTGATGCCCAGGATCACGGAAACGGCCCGACCCACCTGCTGCGAAAGCGAGTCCACGATGCCCCACCCGCACCGTCCGCGCTACCGCGCCCGCCGCCCGCTGAACGTCCTCGGCACGGCGGCCGCCGTCGGCGCCCTGCTGTTCACCGCCTCCCCCGCCGCCCTGGCCGCCCCCGCGTCGGCCACCGCACTCGCTGCGGACCCGGAGAGCGACTACCCCTGCGACCCCGGCCTCTACCGCATCAACACCGCCGGGGCCGACCGGCCGCTGACCGTCGCGCTCTCCCCCGGGAACCACGGCTCGGTCATCCAGTACTTCTGGGGTGACGAGTCGAACCAGAAGTGGCAGGTCTGCCGCAAGCACGCCTCCGACGGCCGCGAGCTGGTGTACTTCCGCGACAGCTGGCGCGGCTGGTGCATGGTCGTCGACCGCTGGGGAAAGGACGACGGCAACTGGATCATCACGGTCGGCTGCGGCGACATCGTCCCCGAGAACCAGGCGTTCTGGATGGCGAAGGTTCCGGGCGGCAACCGCTTCGCCCTCCAGAACCTGAACTCCGGCAAATGGGTCGCCGCCCAGAACCACAGCGACGGCCTGGGCTACCAGATCGTCCAGGACAGCCGACCGGACCTGTTCTATCTGCAGGCCGTCTGACCGTACGGCGCACCACCAGGAATGCCTGCCGTGCCCGGCCGGGGCTGTCCGGCCGGGCACGGCAGGTCCGTGGCACCGGCCTGTCCTCACACTCTTCAAAATACCCAGTGGGGTATATTTGGAGGACGGGCCAGGACAGGCCAGGACAGACACCCCATCCGGGGGTGCGACGTGAGGAGCAGCGCGATGTGTCGACGAACCACCTGCCGGACGTGCGGCAAGGCAAGCTACGCGGGGTGCGGCATGCACGTCGACCAGGTACTCGCCGGGGTGCCCGAGTCCGGCCGCTGCGCCTGCGACCGGACGAAGCGCAAGAGCGGCGGCTTCCTGGCGAGGCTGCTCGGGCGCCGCTGAGGGGCACGACCTGCCGGGCACCCTGCCGTCCCGCGCAAACGACCCGATAAGATGATTGACGGTGTGCCGGGAAGTCTGGTCGGCTCGGGGGACGACCGCAGCGCTCGGGCGGCGGCGACCCCGATCGTCGTGATGGGTCGTTTCCGCAGATGCACGCCGTGGGGATCGTTCTGGTTCTGGTGGTTCTGGCCACGAGCGTGGCCACCTTCGCCCGGCGGTTGCGGGTGCCCGCGCCCTCCCTGCTGGTCCTGGTCGGCCTCGCGGTCGCGATGGTCCCGGGTGTGCCCGCGCTGCACGTACCGCCGCAGGCCATCGCCCTGGTGGTGCTCCCACCCCTGCTCTACTCCTCCGCCGAGGAGCTGTCGTTGCGCGATCTGCGCACGGTGTGGCGCCCGGTGACGATCCTCTCCTTCGGCCTGGTCTTCGCCTCCGCCGCCGCCGTGGGCTTCGTCGCCGTCGCCGTCGCCGGGCTCCCGCCCGCGATGGCGTTCGTGCTGGGGGCCGTCCTGTCCAGCACCGACCCGGTGGCCGTCACCGCGCTCGGCCGCCGGCTGGCGCTGCCGGGGCGCGTCCAGGTGCTGGTGCAGGCCGAGAGCCTGTTCAACGACGCCACCTCGCTGGTGCTGTTCAAGGTCGCCGTCGGCGTCGCCGTGGCCGTGGGCGGCACGGTGGACCTGCCTGCGGCGGGCGGCGAGCTCCTGCTGCTCGGCGGGGGCGGCAGCCTGGTCGGCGCCGCCGTGGCCGGCCTGGTGTGGCTGATCCGGCGCCGCACCGCCGACCCCGTCCTGGAGACCGTGATAGCCCTGGTCACCCCGTACGCGGCGTACGTGCTCGCGGAGTCCGCGCACACCTCCGGGGTGACCTCGGTCGTGGTCGCCGGCGTCCTGCTCGGCCGCTCCGGCCACCGCCTCACCGACGCCCGCATCCGGCTCCAGCTGCACGCCGTCTCCGCGGTGGTGGTGTTCCTGCTGGAGAGCGTCGTGTTCAGCATCGTCGGCCTGCAACTGCCCGCCCTGGTCCGCGACCTGCCGGCCGGAACCGGCTGGTGGCCGCTCCAGGCGCTCGCGCTGGCGGCCGTGCTGATCGCCGTCCGGGTGCTGTGGACGCTGCCGCTGACCCGCGGGGTCAAGCCCGCCCGCGGCCGGCTGTCCTGGCGGGTCGCCGGGGTCGTCACCTGGGCCGGCACCCGGGGCGTCATGCCGCTGGCGGCGGCCCTGTCCATCCCGCTGCTCACCGCGGACGGCGACCGGATACCCGGGCGCCCGCTCGTCCTGGTGCTGACCACGGCGGTGGTCGTCCTCACCCTGGTCGTGCAGGGCCTGACCCTCGCCGCCGTGGTCCACCGTTCCGGGCTCGCCCTGGAGCCCGAGCACACCGCCCGCGAGGAGGACGACGCCCGCGACGCCCTCAACCGCGCCGCCCTCGACCACGTCGACCACCTCGCGGCGCTGGAGGTCATGCCCGACACCGCGATCGACCGGGTCCGGCGCGGCCTCGCCGCCCGCCTCGACCGCACCCCCGAGACCCCCGACGGCACCACCGCCGACGCCGCCTACCGTCAACTCCGGCACGAGGTCATCACCGTGCAGAACGCCCGGCTGCACCGCCTCTACGCGGAACACCTCATCAGCGACACCACCCTGCGCCGCCTCCAGCGCGACCTCGACCTGGAGCAGGCCGGACTCGGGCGGGTCTGACCGGCCCGACCCGGCCGGCCGTGACGGCTTGCGGCCCCGGTCTTCCGCACCTCCGCACCGCAGGTCAGACTGTCGCGAGCAGTCCGACGCAGCACCGAACGGGGGCCACATGGCACAGGGCAGGAAGAAGCAGAAGAGACCACTGAGCGCGGCGGCCGCCGCCCAGCGGCCGAAGACCGCCAAGCGGAGACCCCGGAAGGACAACCCGCTCGCGCCCCGCACCATCCGCCGGGCGGCGGGCCTGGTCGCGGTGCTCGCCCCGCTGCTGCTCGTCGGCCTGATGGCGCTCGCCGTGGACCCGGACTACTCCGCCCTGTTCACGATCCTCGCCGTGCTGGTGCTCATCACCTCGCTGGGCGGGCTGATGGTGGTCCGGGCCGCCGGCTGGGTGCTCTGGCCCGGCGTCCTGCTGGGGGTCCTGCTGCTGGCCCTGCCACCCACCACCATCCGGGCGGAGGTGCTCGCGCACCGCGGGGAGCGGACCGAGGTCGTCGTCACCGAGGCCCACAGCTCGAAGGACCGCAGCGGCCGGACCAGCTGGTCCTGCGCGATCCGCCGCGCGGACGGGAAGCCGCTGCCGCACCCCGAGTTCCAGGGCTCGGGCTGCTCCGGGTCGTCCTCCGCCGACACCACCACCACCGTCCTCGTCGACCCCGACGGCTGGGCCCCGCCGGCCGGCACCGACCTGGACCTCGCCTTCCTGCACGGCGGCGTCTACGCCCTGGGCGCCCTCAGCCTGCTCTGGGTCCTGCTCGTCACCGCCGCCGCCCGCCGCAGCCTCCGGGACTCCCGCGCCGCAGCGCCCGCCTGACGGTTCGGGTTCAGGAAGGCGGGCGGTCAGGCCGTGCCGGCCTTCGGCACGGTGTAGAGGCACTCCTCGATCCGGTCGATCAGGCCGCCCTCGAACCGGAAGTAGACGACGGTCGGGACCTCCTGGACGACCCCCTCGGCCGACAGCAGGTGGATGACGTGCTGCTGGAGCACCTCGTCCGGCTTCTCGAACTGGCGGAGGACCTCGAACCGCAGCGACTCGACACCGGCGGCGAAGGCCTTGAAGTGCACGAGCCGCTCGTCGATCGCCTGCTCGTCCTTGCCGTCGTTCTGCCACACGGTGGCCTTCTCGGTGCACAGCGCCCGGAAGCCGGCGAAGTCGTTCGCCTCCAGCAGCCGCAGACCCGAGATGACCGTCTCGCCGATGCTCTGTGCCATGCCGAACTCCTGTGTCCGTCGGGTCGAATGCGGGGATGGTGGTGCGGTGCTGCGGTCAGTGGGGAAGCAGGCCGAGGTGGCGCAGGTCGGTGACGTACTTGCGGACGAGGGCCGCCGACAGGTGCGGGATGTCCTGGTCGGCGCCGACCTTGGCGGCCCGCACGGCGGACCGGAACCCGGCGGCGGGGATCGCCGACCCGGGGACGCCTTCCCCGGGCCGCGCGAAGGCGCGCAGCAGGGGCAGCAGCGAGTGCTGGCGCTGCTTCTCCGGGAGGGCACGCAGCGCGGTGGTGATCCGGGCGAGCCAGTCGTCGTAGTCGTCGATCCGCCGGATCGGGTGGCCGGCCTCGATGAGCCAGTCGACGAAGGTGTCCAGGCAGACGCCGTCGTCGTGCGGGTTCAGCGCGTTGAAGGTCCGGTAGCCCTCGGTGGCCCGCGCGCCCAGCGCGGTGACGGCCTCGGCGGTGAAGTCGACCGGCAGGCCGTCGTAGTGGGCGCGCCCGCCGCCCCGGTAGAAGGAGCCCGGAGCGATGCCGGTGGCGAGCAGGCTGAGCAGCAGGCGGGTGAACACGTCGGGCACGTTCAGCTGCCCCCGGTACCTGCCGTGCGCGAGGATCATGTCCGAGCGCAGGGTGACGACCGGCAGTCCGCACAGGTCGTGGGCCTCGCGGAGCAGCACCTCGCCGGCCCATTTGCTGGTCGCGTACCCGTGCGCGTACCCGTCGTACCCGTACGCGTCGTCGTGCCCGTACTCGTGCTCGGATCCGTGCGCGGCGCCGCCGCCGGAGCCCCGGCCGAGGTGGCGCACCGGGCTGGTGACGCGGATGTCCCCGTCCTCGTCGAGGGCCGCGGCGCCGGCCACCACGGCGACGGTGGACACGTAGGTGACGGGCTTGAGCCGGGTGGTGAGCGCCAGCCGGATCAGTTCGGCCGTGCCGACGACGTTGGGCCCGAACAGCTGGTCGTAGGGCAGCACGTGGTTGACCAGGGCGGCCGGGTGGACGATCAGGTCCACGGTGTCGGCCAGCCGCTGCCAGGTGTCCTCGGCCAGGCCCAGCCGCTGCTCGCCGATGTCGCCCGTCAGCACCTCCAACGTCCCGTCGGCCAACTCCCGGTACCGCCGGAGCAGTTCGGCGTCACCGCTGTCGAAGGCGGCCTCCAGCCGCTTCGCCGCGACGGCCGCGTCGGCGCCACGGACCACGCAGACCAGCCTGCCGCCCGCGGGCGCCAGCCGTTCCAGCCACTCCAGGCACAGGAAGCGGCCGAGGAAGCCGGTGGCCCCGGTGAGCAGCACGGTGCGGACGGCGCCGTCGGGGCGAGGCAGCGTCGGGGCGGCGGCGAGCGTCGCCGCGTCGAGGAACCTGTCCAGGGTGAGGTCGCCGGCCCGGGCCTCGACGGCGCGCTCGCCGTGGACGGAGGCGACGGTGGGCCGCGCGGCGCCGGAGCGGCGCCGCTCCTCGATGTAACCCGCAACCCGTGCCAGGTCGTTGGCCGGGCTGATCACCACCCCGACCGGGACCTCGACCCGGAAGATCTCCGTCATGAGGGCGGCGAAGGACAGCGCGGACAGCGAGTCCCCGCCCAGGTCGGTGAAGTGCGCGTCGGCGCTCAGCTCGGCGCCCGCGCAGCCCAGCAGCGCCTGGGCGGCCCGGCCGACCGTCTCCAGCACCGGCCGGTCCGGCCCGGCCCGGCGCAGCTCGCGCAGCCGGCGCTCCTGCCCGTCGGCGAGTTCGGCGTAGAGCCGTTCCAGGGCCTCGCCGTAGCGCTCCCGGAGCCGGGGGCGCAGCGGTTTGTGGCTGTCGGCGAGCAGGCCGTTCGCGGCGCTGAAGGGTTCGGTCTCGATCAGGACGTCGCGCGGGATCTCGTAGGAGTTGAGCTCGGCCTCCTTGGCGATCCGCTGCAGCGACTCGATGAGCAGCGGTTTGAGCGACTCGGCGTCCCCGCCGGCCCTGGCCAGCGCCTCCGGGGCGGGGACGACCACGGCGAGCGGGTAGGCGCGCTCGCTGTTGCCGTACACGAAGATCTGCCGGATCAGCGGGCTGGCGACGAAGGCGGTCTCCAGGCGGGAGACGGCCACGAACTCGCCCTGGGAGAGCTTCAGGACGTCCTTGGTGCGGCCGACGTAGACCAGCCGGTCCGGCCCGGTCTCGGCCATGATGTCGCCGGTCCGGTAGTAGCCGTCCGCGTCGAAGATCTCGGCGGTGAGTTCGGGCCGCTTGTAGTAGCCGGGGATGGCGGTGGCGGTCTTGAGCAGCAGTTCCCCGCGCGGGTGCGGCGAGTCGGTCCGGAAGTAGCCGAGTTCCGGGACGTCGACCAGCTTGTAGTCGATCACCGGCGGGCGCTGCACCACCGAGTCGAGCAGCACCCCGCCGGCCTCGGTGGAGCCGTAGCCGGTGTACAGGTGGAAGCCCAGGCAGGACTCGACGAAGGCCGCCACCTCGGCGGAGAGCGGGGCGGTGCCGCAGAAGGCCTTGGTGACGCGCCCGCCCAGGACGTTCTCCCGCAGGTCGGTCTTGACCGCCGTGTCGACGTCGCCGGGTTCGCCGGAGCGCCGGTCCAGTTCGCTGCGGTACCGCTGGAAGAGCAGGTCGCAGATGCGCGGGACCATGGTCAGCTCGGTGGGGCGGACCAGCGCGATGTCGTCGAGCAGGGTGGAAAGGTCGCTCCTGGCGGTGAAGTGGCCGACGCCGCCCCGGGAGAGCGAGCCCATCAGCGCCCAGTGGCCGGCGAGGTGACTCTGCGGCATGTAGTGGACGCTGACCGGGGGTGCGTCCTCCGCGCCGTAGCTGAAGCCGTTCCACGCGGTGCGGACCAGCCGCTGGGGGTAGACGGCCCCCTTCGGGGTGCCGGTGCTGCCGGAGGTGTAGATGAGCAGCGCCAACGGGTCGTCACCCGGGTCTGCGACGAACAGGGGCGCGGGCGGCAGTCCGGCTCCGGCCTCGACCACGGCGGCCAGCGGGTCGACGGCCACCGGGCGGCCGGCCCCGGCCAGGCGCCGCCGGGCGGATTCGAAGGCGTCGCGCTGCTCGGCGATGTCGGGGCGGTAGTCGAACACGATCACGCGCCGGATCGAGGGCGCCCCGAGGACGGCTTCGACGGCGGTGTCCAGCCGCTCGATGCTCGCCGCGAGGGCGCGCGGCTCGGTCTCCGCGACGATCGGCGCCAGCTGGGACAGCGGCGCGCTGGACTGCAACGGCACGACCACCACGCCCGCGTGGAGGCAGGCGAGATCGAGCGTGGCGTAGTCGGTGCTGGTGAAGCCCAGGATGCAGAGCCGGTCGCCGGCGCTCAGCGGGTGGTCCGGGTGGTGGTGCCACTCGGTGGCGACGGCGCGTACCCGGGCCCACAGTTCGCGGTAGCTGACGGTCTCGAAGCCGGGCAGCAAGCGCCCGGTCACGGGCTCCCGCGCGCGTTCGCCGAGGGCGGGCCGGTCGGCGTAGCCCTCCATGATGGCCGCCATGACCTCGGCGAGTCCCTTGCCCGGATCACGCACGGCCGCGGTGATCGCCTCCGGTGGTTCGGCCATGCTGAGTCCTCCCGTAGTGTCCGGGTGATGTCGAAGTGCGAGCTGGGGCCCGGCCGGAGCGACCGCCGACTCCCTGACGTCAGGCGGTCGCTCCGGCCGGCGGCGTCTCACCAGGCGACCGGCAGCGCGTCCGCTCCGCGGATGAGCCGTTCCGTCCGCCAGGTCACCTGGTCGGCCGGCACGGCGAGGTGCAGGCCGGGCAGGCGGCGCACCAGGGTGTCCAGCACGACGCGCAGTTCCATCCTGGCCAGGGCCGCGCCGAGGCAGTGGTGGATGCCGTGTCCGAAGGTGACGTGCGGGATGTTCTTCCGGCGGAAGTCGATCTCCTCGGGGCGGTCGAACACCTCCGGGTCCCGGTTGGCCAGGGAGAACTCGGTGACCACCGCGTCGCCGGCCCGGACGGTCTGCCCGCCCAGTTCGACGTCCTCGGTGGCGATCCGGGTGAAGCCGGCGGTGGCGCTGATCGGGATGATCCGGGAGAGTTCCTCGACCGCGTCGGGGATCAGGCCGGGATCGGCGACGAGCTCGTGCCACAGCTCGGGCCTGGTCAGCAGCGTGTAGACGAAGTTGCCGATCTGGTTGGCGGTGGCCTCCTGGCCGGCGGACAGCAGGCTGACCCCGAGGCTGACCAACTCCTCCTCGGTGAGCCGGTTCTCCTCGTCCTCCACGGCGACCAGTTCGCCGAGCAGGTCGCTGGTGGGCTCGACGCGGCGCTCGGCGACCAGCCCGGCGAGGTACTCGTTGAGGTGCCCGCGGTCCCGTGCGGAGCGGGCCGGGTCGGAGAGCATCAGCAGGCCGTCCACCCAGGCGTTGAACCGGTCGCGGTCCTCGACGGGCACGCCGAGCAGTTCGCAGATCATCGTGATCGGCAGCGGCCAGGTGAGCATCTGGGTCAGGTCGGCGGGCGAGCCCGTGGCGATCATGGTGTCGAGCAGGCCGTCGACGATCTGCTGGGCGCGCGGGCGCATCGCCTCGACCCGGCGCACGGTGAAGGGGTTGGCGACCCTGCGCCGCAGCCGGCTGTGCTCCGGCGGGTCCATGCTCAGCATCGAGGTGCGGGGCAGGCCGGCCGAGACGATGCGGGGCACGTCCTCGCCCGCGGCGGCGGCCCGGCTGAACCGGGGGTCGGCCAGCACCGTCCTGACGTCGGCGTGGCGGGTGACCAGCCAGGCGTCGCCGCCGTAGGGCAGGCTCACCCGCAGCACCGGCTGCTCGCCGCAGGCCTCGGCCAGCTTCGGGTCCACGTCGAGCTGCTCGGCCGGACCGAACGGATAGGCCCGCGGCCCTTCTTCTGTCGCGGTCATCGTGTCAGTCCTTCCAGTCCTGGCGGGCGGTCACAGGGACGCGCTCTTGCCGCCGTCGATGACGAGGTTGCTGCCGGTGATCCACGAGGCGCGCCGGGAGACCAGGAAGCCGACCGCCTCGGCGATGTCCTCGGTCTGGCCGATCCGCCCGAGCGGGACCTCGTCGGCCCAGTCCCCCTCCGATTCCATGCCGAGATAGTCGACGATCTTCTCGCGCGCCTCATCCGCCCCGGGAGTCATCACGTTTCCCGGGGAGATCGCGACGACCCGGATTCCGTCCGGCGCCAACTCGACCGCGAGGCCCCTGCTGTACACCTCCAGCGCGGATTTCGCGGCGGCGTAGTGCAGGATCATCGGGTAGGAGGAAATGGTCGCGATGGAGGAGAGGTGCACGATCACCCCGCCGCCGGCCGCGCGCATGGCCGGCACGAGTGCGGCATTGAGCCGGACGGCGGCCAGGAAATTGATGTCGACCGTGTACTGCCAGTCGTTCTCGATTTCCAGCGCGGTCTGGAAGGCCCGGCAGCCGCCCGCGTTGTTGACCACGATGTCCACCCCGCCGAGGGAGTCCAGCGCGGCGTCGGCGAACGCCCGCACCCCGGCCGGCGAGCTGAGGTCGGCCTGGATGAACTTGGCCGCGGACGGGGTGTGTTCGGTGGGGTTGCGGGCGGAGGTGACGACGGTGGCGCCGGCGTCGAGCAGGTGCTGCACGATCGCGGCGCCGATGCCCCGGCTGCCGCCGGTGACCACGGCCCGTTTGCCGTCCAAGTCGTGGGAAATCTGCGCGGTAAGGCGACTCTCGCTCACCCTGGGTTCCGCCACCTTTCGTTCCTGGGAAATTCCTTTCCGCGGCACTGGTCGGCAAGGGAATCAATTCTCCAGTTGCGACCCAGAAGGCGACGCGGAACCACCTGCACCACTATCCGTGATCTCCCGGACACGGTCAACATGATTGTGTCGATGCCGTGGATCGCCTGAGGCAATGCAGCACGGACAAGAGCACCCGCTGGACGCCGCGATCAACAGGGCCGATAATCGTGTGTTACCTATGTGCGGCCGACCACACCATTTTCCGCACGGCCCGGCGGCGATTCGCCGGAGCGGCGGAGAAGGCGCACACGGAATGTTCACACCATGAGTGCCGAGAACTCGGGAGAAAGCATGTCCAGCTTGGACGAGCCGTTCGTCGTGGGTGATCTGACGGTCCCCAACCGCATCGTGATGGCCCCGATGACCAGGATGCAGTCCCCCGGCGGCGTGCCGGGTGAGGAGGTGGCCGAGTACTACGCCCGCCGGGCGGCCCACCAGGTCGGACTGATCATCACCGAGGGCACCTACGTCGACCGCGCCGCCGCCCGCGCGTACGACCACGTGCCCCACTTCCACGGCGAACAGGCGCTGGCCGGCTGGGCCCGCGTGGTGCGGCGGGTGCACGAGGCCGGCGGCCGGATCATCCCGCAGCTGTGGCACACCGGGGTCGTGCGCACCGGGACGGAGCCGCCCGCCGAAGGCCCGTCCGGGATCGGCCTGGACGGCGCCCCGGCCGGGCGGGCCATGACCCAGCGGGACGTCGACGACACGGTGGCCGCCTTCGCCGAGGCCGCGGCGACCGCCGAGCGGCTCGGGTTCGACGGCGTCGAACTGCACGGCGCGCACGGCTACCTGATCGACGACTTCCTGTGGAGCGGCACCAACCGGCGCACCGACCGCTACGGCGGCGACCCGGCCTCCCGCGCCCGCTTCGGCGCCGAGATCGTGCGGGCCGTCCGCGCGGTCGTCAGCCCGGGCTTCCCGGTCTTCTTCCGGTTCTCCCAGTGGAAGGTCGGCAACTACGGGGCCCGCATCGCGCAGAGCCCGGCCGAGCTGGAGCAGCTGCTGACCCCGCTGGCCGACGCCGGGGTCGACGCGTTCCACGGCTCCACCCGGCGCTACTGGCAGCCCGAGTTCGACGGCAGCGACCTCAACCTGGCCGGCTGGGCGCGCAAGCTCACCGGCAAGGCCGCCGTGACGGTCGGCTCGGTCGGCCTGGACCAGCAGTACGGCGAGGGCGAGTTCGCCCAGGGCTACACCAGCCGGGCCGGCGTGACCGGCATCGACGAACTGCTGGCCCGCCTCAAGCGCGACGAGTTCGACCTCGTCGCCGTCGGCCGCACCCTGCTCGCCAATCCGGACTGGGCCGCCAGGGCGCTGCGCGGCGACCTCTCCCGGACCGTCCCGTACGACCCGGCGGTGCTCACCAGCCTGGCCTGACAGGGCCGTTCGACGAACGGGCGCCCGGAAGCGGGCACCCCTCCCCGCATCGTGGAAGGAACCGCGGTCACCGTGAGCGACGAAGGAAGCGGCATCCCCGAGGAGTCGATGCCGCGCGTCTTCACC
>NZ_JBFBHW010000056.1:0-55499 GCF_040685395.1 Kitasatospora sp. NPDC088779
GATGGTACTGCAGGGGGGACCCTGTGGGAGAGTAGGACGCCGCCGAACAATTATTCCGAAAAGACCCCCTCCCGTCCGGGAGGGGGTCTTTTTGCGTTTCCGCGGCTTTGGAACTTCAAGGCCTCAGAGCTGGAGCTTGAATCCGACGTGCGACGGGACGAAGCCGAGCTTCTCGTAGAAGCGGTGGGCGTCGGTGCGGGTCGCGTCGGAGGTGAGCTGGACGAGGTCGGCGCCGAGTTCGCGGGAACGCTCGATCGCCCACTGGATCAGTTCGGTGCCGAGGCCGCTGCCCCGCTCGTCGGCGTGGATGCGGACGGCCTCGATGACGGTCCGGGTGGAGCCCTTCCGGGAGATGCCGGGGATCACGGTCAGCTGCAGGGTGCCGACGGTCCGGCCGGCGCGCTCGGCGGCGACCAGGTGCTGGTGCGGGTCGCCGTCGACGCGGGCGAAGGCGGCACGGTACGGGGTGAGGTCGTCGGGGCTCTCGCGGGTGGCACCCAGGGCGTCGTCGGCGAGCATGGCCACTAGCGCCGGCAGGTCCTCTGCGGTGGCCCGGCGGATCGTCAGGTCAGTCATTGATCAGAGGATAGGCGCGCCCTGTTTCCCCGCACCTCCGCCGCCACTGCCCGTAGAGCCCCCTCAGGCCCCTTCTCGGGGGTGATTTGCCGTCACTCCCCGGGCTTGGCACTGGTGATGACGGCGAAGACGGCGCCGTGCGGGTCGTGGAACTGGGCGAGGCGGCCCACGCCGTGGACGTCCATGGCGCGAATCCGCACGGTGGCCCCGAGCTTGTCGGCGATGGCGAGGCTGGCGTCCACGTTGGGAACCTCGAAGTAGGGGAGCCAGTGCGAGGTGGTGCCGCGGGCGGTCTGTTCGGGGCCGAGCTGCATGATGCCGCCGTGGGCGTCGTCGCTGCCGGCGCCGGCGGGGGTGAGGACGGTGTAGGAGGTGCCTTCGAGCGGCACGTCCTGTTCCTGCCAGCTGAAGACGGTCCGGTAGAAGGTCTTGGCGCGTTCGGCGTCGACGCTGTAGCACTCGGCCCAGCAGAGGCTGCCCTCCTCGTTGACGACCTCCAGGCCGTGGGTGTCGTGCGGCTGCCAGACGGCGAACTCGGCGCCGGTCGGGTCGGTGTAGCCGGCCATCCGGCCCGCGGTGAAGACGTCGAAGGGGGTGAACCGGACGTGCCCGCCGGCCTGTTCGACGAGTTCGGTGGTGCGGTCGGCGTCGAGGGTGGCGAAGTACAGCGTCCAGGCGGGCAGGGAGCCCTCCTCGGCGAGCGGCCCGAGGGCGGCGACCGTCCGGCCGTCGAGCTGGAAGAAGCCGTACCCGCCGGCTTCGGGGCCGGCCGGGTCGAAGGTCCAGCCGAACAGGGCGGTGTAGAAGTCGACGGAAGCCCGGGTGTCGGGACTGCCCAGGTCGAGCCAGTCGGGGGAGCCGGGGCGGAAGGAGGTGTTGAGCATGGGCACTGCTCCTCGGACGGGGCCCGTACGGGCGCGATCGTGCCCCCCTGCCCGTCCCAGCCTGGCACCTCGGCGGGGGCGCTGCACGGCGGGGCGCTGCTCGGCAGGGGCCCGGAGGCGGTCCCGCCGCGGGGGTGGTCCGGCGCGGGTGCGGGCTTGTCGTGGCCGGGCGGTACGGTGCGTAACGAAAGGTCCACCCGTACCGGTCGAAGGGGGTTCCGGTGGCCAGGCAGGCGCAGTCGGGGCAGGAGGCGCCGCGCCAGCTCGCGCAGGTCGAGGGCGTGCTGGAGCGGATCACGTACGCCAACGAGGACACCGGTTACACGGTGGCCCGGGTGGACACCGGCAGGGGTGGGAACGACCTGCTGACGGTGGTGGGCGCGCTGCTGGGAGCCCAGGTGGGGGAGTCGCTGCGGCTGCACGGGCGGTGGGGCTCGCATCCGCAGTACGGACGGCAGTTCACGGTGGAGAACTACACGACGGTGCTGCCGGCGACGGTGCAGGGCATCCAGCGGTACCTGGGTTCGGGGCTGATCAAGGGGATCGGGCCGCGGTTCGCCGAGCGGATCGTGGAGCGCTTCGGGGTGGACACCCTGGAGGTGATCGAGAACGAGCCGGGCCGGCTGATCGAGGTGCCGGGGCTGGGGCCGAAGCGGACGAAGAAGATCGCGGCGGCCTGGGAGGAGCAGAAGGCCATCAAGGAGGTGATGGTCTTCCTCCAGGGGGTCGGGGTGTCGACCTCGCTCGCGGTGCGGATCTACAAGCAGTACGGCGACGCCTCGATCGGAGTGGTGAGGAACGAGCCGTACCGGCTGGCGTCGGACGTGTGGGGGATCGGCTTCCTGACGGCGGACCGGATCGCCCAGGCGGTGGGGATCCCGCACGACAGCCCGGAGCGGGTGAAGGCGGGGTTGCAGTACGCGCTGTCGCAGAGCAGCGACCAGGGGCACTGCTACCTGCCGGAGGAGCGGCTGATCGCGGACGGCGTGAAGCTGCTGCAGGTGGACGTGGGCCTGGTGATCGACTGCCTGGCGGAGCTGGTCGCGGCGGAGGGGGTGGTGCGGGAGTCGGTGCCGGGGGAGGCGGGCGAGGCGATCACCGCGGTGTACCTGGTGCCGTTCCACCGGGCGGAGATCTCGCTGGCCAACCAGCTGCTGCGGTTGCTGCGTTCGGATTCCGACCGGATGCCGTGGTTCGGCGGGGTGGACTGGCCGGTGGCGCTGGAGTGGCTGGCGAAGCGCACCGGGGCCGATCTCGCGCCGGAGCAGGAGCAAGCGGTGCGCCTGGCGCTGACCGAGCGGGTCGCGGTGCTGACGGGTGGTCCGGGCTGCGGCAAGTCGTTCACGGTGAAGTCGATCGTGACGCTGGCGCTGGCCAAGCGGGCGAAGGTGGTGCTGGCGGCGCCGACCGGGCGGGCGGCGAAGCGGCTGGCGGAGCTGACCGGGGCGGAGGCCTCGACGGTGCACCGGCTGCTGGAGCTGAAACCGGGCGGGGACGCCGCGTACGACCGGGACCGGCCGCTGGACGCCGATCTGGTGGTGGTGGACGAGGCCTCGATGCTGGATCTGATCCTGGCGAACAAGCTGGTCAAGGCGGTGCCGCCGGGGGCGCACCTGTTGTTCGTGGGGGACGTGGACCAGCTGCCGTCGGTGGGCGCCGGCGAGGTGTTGCGGGACCTGCTGGCGGAGGGCGGCCCGATCCCGTCGGTGCGGCTGACCAGGATCTTCCGGCAGGCCCAGCAGTCGGGGGTGGTGACGAACGCGCACCGGATCAACGAGGGGAGGCCGCCGCTGACGGACGGTCTGCCGGACTTCTTCCTGTTCGCGGAGGACGACGCGGAGCTGGCGGCCGGCCTGACGGTGGACGTGGTGGCGCGGCGGATCCCGCAGCGGTTCGGCTTCGACCCGCGGCGGGACGTCCAGGTGCTGGCGCCGATGCACCGGGGTCCGGCCGGGGCGGGGAACCTGAACACGCTGCTCCAGGGGGCGGTGACGCCGGCCCGGGAGGGGCTGGCGGAGCGGCGGTTCGGCGGGCGCACGTTCCGGGTGGGGGACAAGGTCACGCAGGTGCGCAACAACTACGACAAGGGGCGCAACGGGGTCTTCAACGGCACAGTGGGAGTGGTGACCGCCCTCAGCGTGGACGACCAGCGGTTGACGGTGCTCACCGACGAGGACGAGGAGGTGCCGTACGACTTCGACGAACTGGACGAGCTGGCCCACGCGTACGCGGTCACGATCCACCGCTCGCAGGGCAGCGAGTACCCGGTCGTGGTGATTCCGGTCACCATGTCCGCTTGGATGATGCTCCAGCGAAACCTGCTCTACACCGCTGTGACCAGGGCCAGGAAACTGGTGGTACTGGTGGGGTCACGGAAGGCGATCGCCCAGGCCGTGCGAACCGTCAGTGCAGGTCGACGGCATGCGGCGCTCGATCATCGACTGGCAACTGGATGATTATCCAACAGGATGGTTGCCTCTAATGTTCTCTTGACGTGAAGAGATTTACGGCAGAGCCTAGGGTGGTGCCGATCTTGTCCGGTTCGTACCGGCTGCGGCAGCAGGTTTTGTAGGGGCGGGCCCTTTCGGGCCACCCCGGGTGCGCGGCTGTCCTCCAGATGGGGGATGGTAGAGACAGTCAGGGCACCTTGGAAGAGGATTCATTTCGTCGGTGAGGAAGACGTGAGCGACAACTCGGTAGTACTGCGGTACCAGGACGGCGAGTACGAGTACCCCGTCGTCGAGAGCACTGCGGGCAACGCCGGCTTCGACATCTCGAAGCTGCTCCCGCAGACCGGCCTGGTCACCCTGGACAACGGCTTCGGTAACACCGCCGCGTACAAGTCCGCGATCACCTTCGTGGACGGTGACAACGGCATCCTGCGGTACCGCGGCTACCCGATCGAGCAGCTCGCAGGGCAGGGCGGCTTCATCGAGACCGCGTACCTCCTGATCAACGGTGAGCTGCCCAACGCGGTCCAGCTGGCCGAGTTCAACCGCGAGATCACCCAGCACACCCTGCTGCACGAGGACGTCAAGCGCTTCTTCCAGGGCTTCCCGCGGGACGCCCACCCGATGGCCATGCTGTCCTCGGTGGTCGGCGCGCTCTCCACGTTCTACCCGGAGAGCCACAACCCGTTCGACGCCGGCCAGCGCCACCTGTCGACCGTCCGCCTGCTCGCCAAGCTGCCGACGATCGCCGCCTACGCGTACAAGAAGGCGATGGGCCAGCCCTTCGTCTACCCGCGCAACGACCTGAGCTACGTCGAGAACCTCCTGCGGATGACCTTCGCCGTCCCCGCCGAGGACTACGAGCTCAACCCGGTGATCGTCAACGCCCTGGACAAGCTGCTCATCCTGCACGCGGACCACGAGCAGAACTGCTCGACCTCCACCGTGCGCCTGGTCGGCTCCAGCCACGCCAACCTGTTCGCCTCGATCTCGGCGGGCATCTCGGCGCTCTGGGGCCCGCTGCACGGCGGCGCCAACCAGGCCGTGCTGGAGATGCTGGAGAGCATCCAGAAGGACGGCGGCGACGTCGACGCGTTCATCACGAAGGTGAAGAACAAGGAAGCCGGCGTCAAGCTGATGGGCTTCGGCCACCGCGTCTACAAGGCCTTCGACCCGCGCGCCGCGCAGGTCAAGCTGCTCGCGCACGAGGTCCTCGGCCAGCTCGGCAAGAACGACGAGCTGCTGAACATCGCGCTCAAGCTGGAGGAGCACGCCCTCAAGGACGACTTCTTCATCTCGCGCAAGCTCTACCCGAACGTGGACTTCTACACCGGCCTGATCTACCGCGCCATGGGCTTCCCGACCAGCATGTTCACCGTGCTGTTCGCCCTCGGCCGGCTGCCGGGCTGGATCGCCCACTGGCACGAGATGATCAACGACCCGACCAGCCGGATCGGCCGTCCGCGCCAGATCTACACCGGCGTCGAGATCCGCGACTACGTCGCCCTCGGCGACCGCTGACGCTGCACCCGGAAGGGCCCGGCCGCCATCTGGCGGCCGGGCCCTTCCGCGTCCCCGTGCGGTGGGCCCGGGTGGGCGCCCGCGCGGGGACGGAACCGTACGGCGCACGACTCCGGGGCCGGGCCGAAGCCGGGGACGGCCGCTCAAAGCGTCCCTGACCCGCCGCAACCCCGGCGTCGTGCGCGAAGGCCGTCAAGGTCGACGACCGTCCCGGGGCCCGCCGGAGCCCCGTCGGCGGCAGTCGGTGGAAGCGCGGGGACGCATTGCCGTTCGTCGCGTCTCCGCCCATCGGAAAACTGCCGCACTACCAACCTAAGACGTATCAGGGTGCGAGAAGTTACGCCCGGGGGGTGTGAGCTGCCTCTCGCCACGCTCCGTGTGCACGTCGTGCCGAGCCCATATCACACGTTCCCGCGCGCGCGACGTCACCCTCCCCGCAGTCACGGCAACCGAGCGTGATAGGAATCGTGGCATTCCGGTACGGACCGTCCCGCACCCTCGCAGCGTGGCGGCGGAGCTGGGGAGGGAGTGCGCAGATGGCCAGGAACGTCGTTGTCACCGGCGGTGGCACGGGAATCGGGTACGAAGTCGCGCGGCGGTTCGCCGAGGCGGGCGAACGGGTCGTGATCGTGGGCCGCCGCCGCGCGGTCCTGGAGAAGGCCGCGGCGGACCTCGGGCCGAACGTCACCCCGCTGGTGTGCGATCTCGCCGACCCCGATGCCGTCGAGGCCGCGCTCGCCGAACTGCCCGAGCGGATCGACGTCCTGGTCAACAACGCCGGCAGCCGGGAGACCGTGATCGGCGCCGGGCCGCACGCCCTGCTGGCCCGCTGGCGCGGTGACTTCGAGCGCAACGTGCTGACCGTGGTGCTGCTCACCGAGTCGATCCGGGACCGGCTCACCCCCGGCGCCGGCCGGGTGGTCACCATCAGCTCGATCGCCGCCCTGCGCGGGGCCGGCTCGTTCGGCGCGGCGAAGGCCTCGCTGCACGCCTGGAACCACTTCCTGGCCGCCCAGTTGGGCACCTCCGGGATCACCGCCAACATCGTCGCGCCCGGGACGGTGGCCGGCACCGAGTTCTTCGGCCCCCGGCTGGACGAGGCCGAGGTCTCCCGCCGGGCGGCCCGCACCCTGCTGGGCCGGATCGGGGAGACCGGTGAGGTCGCGGCCGCGGTCTACTTCCTGGCCTCGCCCGAGGCCGGGTTCATCACCGGCGAGATCCTGCACTGCAACGGCGGCGAGCTGCTCGGGCGCTGACGCGTCGGCGCGTTGGCGCTGGGAAGGGTCCGGACCGGGCGGTCCGGGCCCTTCCGCGTCGCGTGGGCGGGTCAGGCGGGCTGGAAGCGGCGCAGGCGCAGGCTGTTGGTGACCACGAAGACCGAGGAGAAGGCCATCGCGGCCCCCGCGATCATCGGGTTGAGCAGCCCGGCGGCGGCCAGCGGGATCGCTGCCACGTTGTAGCCGAAGGCCCAGCACAGGTTGCCCTTGATGGTGCCGAGCGTGCGGCGGGAGAGCCGGATGGCGTCGGCCGCCGAGCGCAGGTCGCCGCGGACCAGGGTGAGGTCGCCGGCCTCGATCGCGGCGTCGGTGCCGGTGCCCATCGCCAGGCCCAGGTCGGCCTGGGCGAGGGCGGCCGCGTCGTTGACGCCGTCGCCGACCATCGCCACGACCCTGCCTTCGGCCTGGAGCCGCTTGACGGTGGCGACCTTGTCCTCGGGCAGCACCTCGGCGACCACGTCCGCCGGGGCGATGCCGACCTCGGCCGCGACGGCCTCGGCGACCGCCCGGTTGTCGCCGGTCAGCAGCACCGGACGCAGGCCCAGCGCGCGCAGCCGGGCGATCGCCTCGGCGCTGGTCGGCCTGACCGCGTCCGCGACCTCCAGGACGGCCCGGGCCTCGCCGTCCCAGCCCACCGCGATCGCGGTCCGCCCGGCCGCCTCGGCCGCGGCCTTGGCGCGGGCCAGGACGGGCGGCAGGTGCTGGGCCCGGTCGGCGAGCAGGGCCTCGCGCCCGGCCACCACCGCCCGGCCCTCGACGACGCCCTGCACGCCCCTTCCGGGGAGGTTGCGGAAGTCCTCGACCGGCGGCAGCGCGCCGGTCCGCTCCGCGGCGGCGGTGGCGATCGCGGCGGCGATCGGGTGCTCGGAGGCGTGCTCCAGGGCGCCGGCCAGGCGCAGCGCCTCGGTCTCGCCGACGCCCTCGGCGGTGTGCACGGCGAGCAGGGTCATCCGGCCGGTGGTGACGGTGCCGGTCTTGTCCAGGACGACGGTGTCGACCTTGCGGGTGGTCTCCAGTACTTCGGGGCCCTTGATCAGGATGCCCAGCTGGGCGCCGCGGCCGGTGCCGACCATGAGCGCGGTCGGGGTGGCCAGGCCCAGGGCGCACGGGCAGGCGATGATCAGCACGGCCACGGCGGCGGTGAACGCCTCGGTGGGGCTGTCGGCGGCCAGGAGCCAGCCGACCAGGGTGGCGAGCGCGAGCAGGATGACGACCGGGACGAAGACGGCGGAGATCCGGTCGGCGAGGCGCTGGGCGGCGGCCTTGCCGTTCTGGGCCTCTTCGACCAGTCGGGCCATCCGGGACAGCTGGGTGTCCGCGCCGATCCGGGTGGCCTCGACGACCAGCCGGCCGCCGGCGTTGACGGTGGCGCCGGTGACCTGGTCGCCGACGCCGACCTCGACCGGTACGGATTCGCCGGTGAGCATCGAGGCGTCCACCGCCGATCCGCCCTCGACCACCGTGCCGTCGGTGGCGATCTTCTCGCCCGGCCGGACCACGAACCGGTCGCCCACGGCCAGGCCGCCGACCGGGATCCGGACCTCGGCCCCGCCGCGCAGCACGGTGACGTCCTTGGCGCCGAGGTCGAGCAGGGCGTGCAGGGCGGCCCCGGCCCGGCGCTTGGAGCGGGCCTCCAGGTGGCGGCCGAGCAGGATCAGCACGGTGACGGCGGCGGCCGTCTCCAGGTAGAGGGTGGACGAGGCGTCGGTGTCGCCGATCGCCAGTGAGAAGTCGTGGTGCATGCCGGGCAGGCCCGCGTGGCCCCAGAACAGTGCCCAGAAGGACCAGCCGAAGGCGGCCAGGGTGCCGAGCGAGACCAGGGTGTCCATGGTCGCGGCGCCGTGCTTGAGGTTGGTCCAGGCGGCGCGGTGGAACGGCAGGCCGCCGTAGACCACGACCGGGCCGGTGAGGGCGAAGGCGAGCCACTGCCAGTTGGCGAACTGGAGGGCCGGGATCATCGACAGCATGACCACCGGGACGCTGAGGACGGCGCTGATCAGCAGTCGGTCGTACAGCGGGTCGGCGGTGTCGGTACCGGCACCGCTACTGACGTCGGCGTCGGCGCCGGTCGGGAGGGCGGGGGCCGGGGGCGGCGGGAGCTCGGCGGTGTAGCCGGTGCGCTCGACGGTGGCGATCAGGTCCTCGACCGTCACCCCGGGGCCGTAGTCGACCCGGGCCTTCTCGGTGGCGAGGTTGACGGTGGCTTCGACGCCGTCCATCCGGTTGAGCTTCTTCTCGATCCGGGTCGCGCAGGAGGCGCAGGTCATGCCGCCGATCGACAGCTCGACCCGGTCCCGGACCCCGGGGGTGCCCTGGACGCCGGGGGCGGTGGTGACCAGTTCGCTTCGCTCGCTCATGCGGATCGGCTCCTCGGCAGCTCCTCGGTGGGGGTGTACGGCGGGGTCCGCTGCCCGGGCCCCGCCGTACCGGGTGTGCAGGGAGGCCTAGGCGCTGCGGCCGACCAGTTCGTAGCCGGCCTCGTCGACGGCGCTGCGGACCTGGTCGTCGTCCAGCGGGGCGAGGGAGGAGACCGTCACGGTGCCGGCCTTGGAGTCGGCGGCGACCTCGGTGACGCCGGTGAGGGCGGAGAGCTCCTCGCTGATCGCCTTCTCGCAGTGGCCGCAGCTCATGCCGGTCACGGTGTAGGTGGTGGTGCTGGACATCCGGGCCTCCGGGAGGTGTGGCGCCCCGGGCGTCGGCCCGGGCTCTACTCTGACAACACCATACCCCTCAGGGGTATTTCCGGGAGGGGCGGGTGAAGTGGCGCGCGTCACGGACGCGTGCGCCGGTCGAGCGTATGCGCCGGACCGCCTCAGGCCGGGGAGGCCGGGAGCTGAGCCGGGATCGGCGCGCGCTCGCGCCGGATCAGCAGCCGCAGCCAGAGCAGCCCGCCCAAGGAGACCACGAGCAGTCCGGCCGTGTCGTAGAGGGTGTACAGGTGCACCTGCTCGCTGGTGGGATCGGGCATGTGGCCGAGCTCGAACAGCGCGCGCTGCCAGGAGCTCGCGGTGGTCTTGGCGACCAGCCAGACGGCGATGCCGCTCGTGCTGTCCCAGAGCGCGTGCAGCACCGATACGCCCAGGTAGGTGACGACGACCGGGGTGGTGAAGCGGAACCGCCCGCCGCGGCGCTCGCTGAACAGCACCCCGCCGATGATCGCCGTCCACAGGATGTGGCCGACCGGCGCGAGCACCCCGCGCAGGATCTCCGTCTCGACCAGGTCCTCGAGCGAGAGTCCCTGGATGCTCAGCACGGCGTTGAACGCGTACCCGGCGCTCTCGAACGCGGCGAACCCCGCGCCGACGGTGGCGCCGAGCACCAGCCCGTGCCGCAGCCCGCTGACCCGCAGCCGGCGGCTCACCATGACCAGGGCGGCCAGCTTGGCCGCCTCCTCGATCAGGCCGACGGTGACGTACATCCAGGCCGAGGGCGAGACCAGGTAGCTCTCCAGCACCGAGGCGCCCAGGACGCCGATGATGCCGCCGATGCCGAAGCAGGCGAAGAGCCGGTCCGGGCCGAGGTCGCCGGCGTAGCGCTCGTAGGCCCAGATCACCAGGGTGGCCGGGACCAGGAAGCTGCCGAGCAGCACGATCGTCGGGACGAGGTTGCTGTTCCCGGTGAGGAACGTGACGACGACGGTGGCGCCCCAGAGCAGCAGGCCGACGGCGAAGACCTTCAGCCAGTGGTCGGACGTGGCCGTCGTGCGGGCCGGGGCGTCGGAGATGCGGGGGGTGTTGCGGTAGCCGGACACCGGACGGGGCCTCCTCGGGGTAGCCGCTTTGGTCGAACTGTATGACAAATGGGGCATTTGGGGGCGATCGGGGCGCTCGTGCGGCGGGTCGGCGGACGCGGTGGACGGAAACGCGGTAGGCGGGCGGGTGGGCGCCGCGAACGTCCCTTATGTTCGGTATGTGTTCCCGACCCGCCGTGCCCAGTCCCCCTCGGCCCCCAGCGCCGCCGGGCTGCCGCCGGACCGGCGGCGCGGCGCCCTGCTGGCCGCCGACCTCCAGGACGTGCCGTTCTGGCGGCGCGCCAGCCCGGCGCTGCTCGCCGTGCTCCTGGTCGCACTCGCTGACCTCCTCTCCGGCAAGGACCGCTACCTGGCACCGCTGATGACCGTCGTCCCGGCCGCCGCCGCGCTCACCCTCAGACCGGGCGAACTGCTCGCCGTCTGCGCGCTCGGTCTGCTCGCGGTCTTCGGGCTCAGCCACTACGACCAGGTCGACAACATCAACGACGCACGCTTCCTTTACGGTGCGATGGTCAGCTACGCCGTGCTGACGGTCTTCTCCGCCTGGGTCGCCAAGATCCGGATGCGGCGCGCGGCGGCCTTCGCGGCCGTCAGCTCCGTCGCCGAGGCCGCCCAGCGGGCCCTGCTGCGGCTGCCCGGGCCGGCCGTCGGGCCGCTGCGGCTGGCCGTCCGGTACGTGTCGGCGGCCGACGCCTCACGGATCGGCGGGGACCTGTACTCGGTGCTGGAGACACCGCACGGCACCCGGGTCGCGGTCGGGGACGTCCGGGGCAAGGGGCTCTCCGCCGTGCAGACCGCGGCCGTGGTGCTGGGCGCGTTCCGGGAGGCCGCGTACGACGAGGCCGGGCTGCGGGGCGTCGCGGCGCGGATCGAGGCCAGCGTCGAGCGGCACGTCCCGGACGGGGAGTTCACCACCGCGCTGTTCGCGGAGTTCCGCACGCCCGGGGTGATGGAACTGCTGCAGTACGGGCACGTTCCGCCGATCCGGGTCGACGGCGACGGGCGGGCGCACGTGCTGGACGCCCCCGACCCCTGGGTGCCGCTCGGTCTCGGACGGCTGGCGACCGGCGAACCGGCCAGCTGGGACCAGCCGTTCGGGGCGGAGGACGTCCTGGTGCTCTGCACGGACGGGGTGGTCGAGGCGCGGCACCGCAAGAGCGGGGAGTTCTACCCGCTGGCGGAGCGGGTCGGGCCGCTGGTGCGGGGCGCCACACGGTCGGAAGGGGATCTGGAGGCGGCGGTGGGGCGGGTGTACGCGGACCTGCTCGCGCACACGGGCGGGGAACTGCGGGACGACGCCCTGCTGCTGCTGATCACCAGGACGGACGGCTGACGGCCAGGCGGCTGAGGGCCGGACGGCTGAGGGCCAGAGACCCTCTCTCCTCGCGCGGGCGCCCGCGCGAGGAGAGAGGGTCTCTCAGGATGCGGTGACGTCGGCGAGGGCGCGGAAGAGCAGGGCGGTGGAGGTGGCGCCCGGGTCCTGGTGGCCGATGCTGCGCTCGCCGAGGTAGGAGGCGCGGCCCTTGCGGGCCTGGAGGGGAACGGTGTCGCGGGCGCCCTGGTCGGCGGCGTCGGCGGCCGCCGACGCCGCCTCGGGGAGGGCGGCCCCGGCGCCGGCCGCGGCGCGGAAGGCGGCGACTGCCGGGGTGTAGGCGTCGACGATGGTCTTGTCCCCGGGCACGGCCTTGCCGAGGGCGCGGACGGCGTCCAGGCCGGCCGCCAGTGCCTCGGCGACGGCGGCCGGGCCGACGGGGTCGGCGGAGCCGGGCGGGGCGGGATCGGGCAGGGCGGCGCCGATGGCGCGGAAGGCCTTGCCGTAGAGCGGGCCGGAGGCGCCGCCGACCTTGGAGATCAGCGTGCTGCCCACCTTGGTGAGCACGGCGCCCGGGCCGGCCGGCTGGAGGCCGTCGAGGGCTGCCAGGGCGGCGGAGAAGCCGCGCCGGAGGTTGCTGCCGTGGTCGCCGTCGCCGATCGCCGAGTCCAGCTCGGTGAGCCGGTCCTGCTCCTTCTCGACGGCCGCGGCGATCGCGCGGACCCAGGCCTCGGCGAGGGGGGTGTCGAATTCCATGACGTCTCCCGGCTCAGGCCCGCTTGAGGGCGGGGGTGTCGACGGGCGCGTCCCACAGCTCCAGCAGCTGCGGGTCGACCTTGGTGAGGGTGAGCGAGAAGCCCGCCATGTCCAGGCTGGTGACGTAGTTGCCGACCAGGCTGCGGGCCACCGTGATGCCGCGCTCGGCGAGCCGGGCGGCGACCTCGCCGTAGGCGATGTACAGCTCCAGCAGGGGGGTCGCGCCGAGGCCGTTGAGCAGGGCGATCACCTCGTCACCCGGGGCCAGGTGGTGGTCGGCGAGGACGGTGTCGACCACCTCGGCGGCCAGCGCGCGGGCCGGGCGCAGCTTCTCGCGGCGGCGGCCGGGCTCGCCGTGGATGCCGACGCCGACCTCGATCTCGTCCTCGGGCAGGTCGAAGCCGGGCTTGCCGGCGGCCGGGGTGGTGGCCGCGGTGAGTGCGATGGCGAAGGAGCGGGAGGCGGCGTTGACCCGCTCGCCCAGGGCGGCCACCTCGTCGAGCGGGGCGCCGCGTTCGGCCAGCGCTCCGGTGGCCTTCTCGACCAGGACGGTCGCCCCGGTGCCGCGGCGGCCGGCCGTCCAGGTGGAGTCCTCGACCGCGACGTCGTCATCGATCAGGACGGTGCGGACCGCGAGGCCCTCCTCGGCGGCGAGTTCGGCGGCGAGCTCGAAGTTCATCACGTCGCCGGTGTAGTTCTTCACGATGAAGACGACGCCGGCGCCGCTCTCCACGGCCTTGGCGGCGGCCAGCATCTGGTCCGGTACCGGGGAGGTGAAGACCTCGCCGGGACAGGCGGCGTCCAGCATGCCGGGGCCGACGAAGCCGCCGTGCAGCGGCTCGTGGCCGGAGCCGCCGCCGGAGATCACCGCGACCTTGGGCCCGGCCGGGCGGGTGGCCCGGGTGATCACCCGGTTGGGGATGTCCACCGTCAGCTCGGGGTGGGCGGCGGCCACTCCGGCCAACGCGTCCTCCAGGACGCTCTCCGGGGTGTTGATCAGCTTCTTCAACGCTCTTCGCTCCCTTGTGCGGGTCGTCGGCCGTGGACGCTGCTGCCCCGACGCTACGCCAGACGGGGGCGGCGGGCACGGGGTGCGACACGCGGGATTCGAGTCACTCTCCCGGAGTAGCGGCGTCGGCCGCGGGGTCGGTCGTAGGGTCGGTCGCATGAGCGAACACGTGGGAATCGTCCTGGTCTCGCACAGCGCCCGACTGGCCGCCGGGCTGCGCGAGCTACTCGCCGAACTCGCCTCGGGCGGCGTGCGGGTGGTGTGCGCGGCGGGGACGGAGGACGGCGGGCTCGGCACCAGCTACGACCTGATCGCGCGGGCCGTCGCCGAGGCGGACGGCGGGGCGGGCGTGGTCGTGCTGCCGGATCTCGGCAGCTCGGTGCTGACCGCCGTCACGGTGCTGGAGGACGAGCCGCGCCCGGGCGTGCGGCTGGTGGACGCGCCGTTCGTGGAGGGCGCGGTGGCGGCCGCCGTCACCGCCTCGACCGGGGCGGCGCTGGCGGAGGTGGTCGCGGCGGCCGAGGAGGCCCGCTCGTTCCGGAAGCTGTGAGGCCGCAGCTGTGAGGCCGTTGTGGCGAGGCCGTCATGGTGAAGCCGTCGTGGCGAGGCCGCGGTCGTGAAGGCCACAGCGGTGATGCCGCGGCCGTGACGCCGGGGCGGCTACTTGGCGTCGGCGTAGCAGTCCACCACCGCCGTGGTGAGCGGGAAGCGGACCGGGGTGTCGCCGAACACCAGGCGGCGGGCCTCGTCGGCCGCCTCGGCGACCGCGGCGGCCACCTCGTCGGCGAGGTTGGCCGGGGTGTGCACGATCACCTCGTCGTGCTGGAAGAACACCAGGTGCGGGCGCTCCGCCGGGCCGGCCACCGGAAGCTCGCCCAGCCGGCGGCGCAGGGCGGCGAGCAGGGCGAGCGCCCAGTCGGCGGCGCTGGCCTGGATGACGAAGTTGCGGGTGAAGCGGCCGCGGGCGCGGGCCTGCCGGCCGCCGGCCTCGCCGGCCGTGTCGGGGGACTCGGTGAGGTCGAGGAACTCGGCGGAGGCGGGCGGGCAGACCCGGCCCAGCCGGGAGGCGACCACCCCGCCGTCCTCGCCGGTGCGGGCGGCGGCCTCGACGTAGCCCATCGCGGCGGGGTAGCGGTGGCGCAGGGTGTTCAGCAGCGGGCCGATGTCGCCGCTGGTCTGCCCGTACATGGCGCCGAGCAGGCCGAGCTTGGCCTTGTCGCGGTCGCCCTGGAAGGCGTTGGCGGCCAGCGCCTCGTACAGGTCGCCGCCGGCGGCGGTGCGGGCCAGCCCGGCGTCCTGGGAGAGGGCGGCGAGCACCCGGGGCTCCAGTTGGGCGGCGTCGGCGACGACCAGCAGCCAGCCCGGGTCGGCGACGACGGCGCGGCGCAGGATGCGCGGGATCTGCAGCGCGCCGCCGCCGCGGCTGGCCCAGCGCCCGGAGACCACGCCGCCGACCACGTACTCGGGCCGGAACCGGCCGCCGCGGGCCCAGGCGTCCTGCCAGGCCCAGCCGTGCGCGGCGTGGATGCGGGACAGCTCCTTGTAGCGGATCAGCAGCGCGGCGGCCGGGTGGGTGACGCCCTTGAGCTCCCAGGAGCGGGTGGAGCCGAGCTGGATGCCGTTCTCGGCGAAGGCGCGCAGCACCTGGGTGTGCGAGTCGGGGTTGAAGGGGCGCCCGCCGAGGGCCTGTTGGAGTTCGGCGGCGAGGTCGGCGAGCAGTCTCGGCTGGGCGCCGGGGACGGTCGGGCGGGGGCCGAGGAGTTCGGTGAGCAGCTGGTCGTGGACGTCGGCGCGCCAGGGCAGCCCGTCGTGCGCCATCTCGGCGGCGACCAGCGCGCCGGCGGACTCGGCGGCGACCAGCAGCCGGAACCGGTGCCGGGCGGCCGGGTCGGCGATCGCGGCGATCCGGCGCTGCTGCTCGGCGTGGACGGCGACGACGGCGGTCAGCGGGTCCGCGCCGGGCGGCAGTTGCAGCCGGTCGGGTGCGAACAGGGTGTCCTGCCCGTCGTCGGCCTCGGCGGAGCCGGGCTCGGGCAGGTCGTCCGGGACGGGCAGGCCGCGCAGCCGGGACCAGGCGGCGCCGAGCGAGCGCGGCGCGCCGAACCGGCCCTCGTGCGCCAGCAGCAGGGCCTCGACCAGGCGCAGGTCGTGGCAGCGGGCGAGCCGGTCGGGCAGCCGGGGCAGCAGCGGCGCGTAGGCGCTGTCGGTGGCGGCCCACACCCAGCGGGGCCCCGGCGCACCGCTTCCGGCGGCCTCCCGGGCGGCGACGGCGGCGGCGAGGTCGGGGACCTTCTCGGGCGGGCCGAGCGGGGTGCCGGCGTCGTCGAGCGGCTGGAGCCGGCCGCCGGGGCCGTGCGGGTCGGGGGCGAGGGCCGTCCTGGGTGCCACGGGGGCGTCTCCTCTCCGGCGCGCTGTTCTGGCGTGCGGGTACGGGCACGGGTGTGCGGTCGTTCGGGTGTCCGGGCTCGACGTTAACGGGTGGGTACGACAACGGGGGCGGGGGCGCATAGGCAGGGTGGGTGACACCGCGTAGGGTCGGCGAAATGACCGAGAACCCGTTCTTCAAGCCCAGCCCCCTGGTCTACGAACTGCCGCCCTTCGCCGAGATCCGGCCGGAGCACTTCCTGCCCGCGTACGAGCGCGGGATGGCGGAGCAGCTGGCCGAGATCGCGGCGATCACCGCGGATCCGCGGCCGCCGACGCCGGACAACACCCTGGTCGCCCTGGAGCGTTCCGGGGAGCTGCTGCGCCGGGTGGACGCGGTGTTCCGCAACCAGTCGGCCTCGGACACCAGCGAGCTGGTCGACGAGGTGGAGACCGAGGTGAGCCCGCTGCTGGCCGCGCACCACGACGCGATCCACCTGGACCGCGCCCTGTTCGCGCGGATCGAGGAGCTGTACGGGCGCCGCGCCGAGCTGGGTCTGGACCCGGAGTCGCTGCGGCTGCTGGAGACCCGGCACACCCGTTTCGTCCGCTCCGGCGCCCGGCTGGGCGAGGCCGAGCAGGCCCGGCTGCGCGAGCTGAACGCCGAACTCGCCGCGCTCGGCACGACGTTCCAGCAGAACGTCAACGCCGCCACCAAGGCCGCCGCGCTGGTCGTGGACGCGGCCGAGGAACTGGACGGGCTGTCCGCGGACGAGGTCGCCGCCGCTGCGGAGAACGCCCGGGTGCTCGGGTACGAGGGCCGGTTCGCGCTGTCCCTGAAGAGCACCTCCGGCCAGCCCGAACTGGCCCGGCTGACCGACCGGTCGGTGCGCGAGCGGCTGCTGGCGGCCTCGCTCGACCGGGGCCTGGCGGCCAACGGCCCGCTGGCGATCAGGATGGCCGGGCTGCGCGCCGAGCGGGCCGCGCTGCTGGGGCACCCGAGCCACGCCGCGTACGTGGTGGAGGACGAGACCGCAGGCACGGTGGAGGCGGTGTCCGGGCTGCTGGCCCGGCTGGTGGGTCCGGCGGTGGCCAATGCCCGCCGGGAGGCCGCCGAGCTGGCCAAACTGGCGGCGGCGGACGGGATCGAGGAGATCGCCGCGCACGACTGGGCGTACTACTCGGAGAAGGTCCGGCAGAGCTCCTACCAGGTGGACGCGGCGGTGCTGCGCCCGTACTTCGAGCTGGAGCGGGTGCTCCGGGACGGCGTGTTCTTCGCGGCGGGGCTGGCGTACGGGCTGACCTTCACCGAGCGGCCGGACCTGACGGCCCACCACCCGGACGCGCGGGTCTTCGAGGTGTTCGAGGAGGACGGCGGTTCGCTGGGCCTGTTCATCGGCGACTTCCACGCCCGGGCGTCCAAGCGCGGCGGTGCCTGGATGGACGAGCTGGTGAGCCAGTCGGGGCTGACCGGTCGGCGGCCGGTGGTGCTCAACAACCTGAACATCGCCCGCCCGGCGCCGGGCGAGCCGGTGCTGCTGGCCTGGGACGAGGTGCGCACGCTCTTCCACGAGTTCGGGCACGCGCTGCACGGGCTGTTCTCGGACGTGCGGTACCCGCTGTTCGCGGGCACCTCGGTGCCCCGGGACTTCGTCGAGTTCCCCTCGCAGGTCAACGAGATGTGGATGGTCCGGCCGGAGGTGCTGGCCAACTACGCGCGCCACCACGTGACCGGGGAGCCGCTGCCGGCCGATCTGGTCGAGCGGATGGTGGCGGCCGAGGGCTTCGGGGAGGGCTTCCGGACGGTGGAGTACCTCGCGGCGACGCTGCTGGACTGGGCCTGGCACACCGTGCCGCAGGGCCGGGAGATCGCGGACGCCGAGGAGTTCGAGGCACGGGCGCTGGCGGAGGCCGGGATCGCGGTGCCGGCGATCCCGCCGCGCTACCGGACGGCGTACTTCCAGCACGTCTTCGCCAGCGGCTACAGCGCCGGGTACTACGCGTACATCTGGTCGGAGGTGCTGGACGCCGACACCGTGCAGTGGTTCGAGGGCAACGGGCGCGCGGTGCGGGAGAGCGGCGAGCTGTTCCGGCGCGAGCTGCTGGCGCGCGGCTACGGCCGGGACCCGCTGGAGTCCTTCCGCGCGGTGGTCGGCCGGGCGCCGGAGACCGGTCCGCTGCTGGCGCGGCGGGGCCTGCTCTAGGCGCCTCCCGGGCGGCCCCGGTGGCGGTCAGCGCGGTGTGACCGTGACCGTCACCGGGGTGCCCGGGCGGGCGTGCGGGAGGCGGATCCGGACGGTGCCGGCCCGCCCGCCGGCCGGCTGCTCGACGTCGACGCGGGCGGCGGCGGGGGTGGCGGTGACCTCGGCGCCGTGCGGGAACGCCGCCGGGGGCAGGACGAGTTCGCTGCCGTGCCGGGTGCCGTCGGCGCTCCAGCGGACGGTGGCGGCGTCGGTGCGCACGTCCGTCCCGGCGACGGCCGCCGGGTACGGGCCGAAGGCGGGCTCGTCGCCGGGGGCGGGGCGCCCGGCCGGGTCGAGCGCGCAGTAGCCGCCGGTGCCGCGGCACCAGTACCACATGGTCCAGCCCTCGGCGAAGCCGTCCATCGCGGCGACCTGCCGGCGGACCAGCAGGGTGTTGCCCGGCCTGCGGGAGTCGGGCGGGCCCCATTCGCCGACCAGGACGGGCAGGCGGTGGGCGGCGGGGTAGGCGGTGACGGCGGCGGTGTAGCGCTCGACGAAGCCGTCGGCCGGGTCCCAGTCGGCGCCGTTCTCGACCGCGGTGTCGTAGAAGTGCGGTGCGTAGCCGAGCCGGGGCGGGCCGGGGCGCGGGTCGTCGAAGCCGGGCAGCCGGGTGGGCACGCCCTGGCCGACCAGGACGGTGGGTTCGACGAGCAGCCAGGCGCGATGGTCGACCCGGCGCACGGCGGCGATCAGGCGGCGGTACATGTCGGCGAGCCGGCCCTGTTCGAGGGCGGCGGAGGCGGTGGCGAGCACGGCCGGGTCGCTCGGGTCGCCGTCCACCGGGCCGAACGGCTCGTTGAACAGGTCGTAGCCCAGCAGCGAGCGGTGGCCGCGCAGTTCGAGGGCGAGCCGGGTGTAGAAGTCGGCCTGCCAGGCGCGCAGGTCGGGGTCGTCGTAGAGGTGGCGGAAGGCGGCCTGGACGGCGGGCTGGAAGTAGCCGGCGAACCAGTCGTTCGGGTCGGGGGTGAACGGCAGGCCGTCGTCCCGGGTGGCCCAGGGCGGGATGCCGCGGTCGCCGCCGCCGAACGCCGGCCCGTAGACGTCCTGGTGCAGGTCGATCAGGGCGAGCAGGCCGTACCGGTCGGCCCAGCCGAGGAGTTGGCGCAGCCGGTGCAGTTCGGCCGGGTCGAGGCGGCCGCGGACGGGCTCCAGCCTGTTCCAGGAGACCGCCACCCGGATCAGGGTGAAGCCCTGTGCGGCCAGGGACTTGAGGTCGGCCTCGGTGGTCTCGGCGTACTTGTCGAGGTTGAAGCCGCGCAGTTGGAGGCGGCGGCCCTGGGCGTCGGTGAAGGCGGTGCGGCCGTCGGGGCCGGTGGCCGTCGCGGTGGGGAACCGCGCGGGCGGGCCGGTGTGCGCGGCGGCGGGGGTGGCGGGGGCCGCGGTGAGGGCCGTGGTGGCGGCGAGCAGCAGGGCGGCGGCGGTGCGGCGCAGGCGCATCGGGACCTCGTACGGCGCGGGGGTGGGGGCCCGATGATGCCCGCGGTACCGCGTGTCGCACAAGGGCCTTGCGCGGAAGGGGAGTTCAGTCGGCGTCCGGGGTCGAGGCCGGGGTCGGGGCCGGGGTGGCGGGGGTGGGCAGGTCCGCGGCGGCGGCCAGGCGGCCCCAGAGCAGGTCGGCGAGCGCCTGCACCATGCGGGTGCGTGAGCAGGGTCTGGTCTCCAGCCACCAGTCGCCGGCCGCCAGCACCATGCCGGTGATGCCCCGACCCCAGGCCTCGGCGAGCAGCTCGCGGTCCGCGCCGAGGTCGACCTGGCTCTGCACGGCCCGGGTGATCTCTGCGGCGATCTGCCGCAGCGCGGGGGCGAGCGCGGTGCCGGCGCCGCTCGGGTCGCCCGGTTCGGGGTGGGTGAGCAGCCGGTAGACCTGCGGGCGGGCCTCGATCCCGGCCAGGTAGGTGTCCAGGACGTGTTCGACCCGGTCGCGGCGCTCCAGCGGTGCGGCGAGGGCGGCCCGGACGGCGGCCAGCAGGCCGCCGGTGTGGCGCTCGGTGAGGGCTGTGATCAGGCCGTTCCGGTCGCCGAAGTGGCGGTAGAGGATCGGTTTGGTGATGCCGGCCTCGGCGGCGATGGCGTTCATGCTGGCGGTCGGGCCGTCCCGCTGGATGACCCGGTCGGCGGCGTTGAGCAGCTGCTCGCGGCGGGGCTCTCGGGACATGTGCTGCTCCTCGGGGTCGGGGTCTGACCGGGCGTTGACACCAGTTACCAATCAGTAGCAGACTCCGACGATGTTACCCGAGGTAACCCCCCTGGTCGGCCGTACCCCTTCTTCGGAGGCAAGCACCATGAGCAGCACGTTCTCGCTGGACCCGGGCGCGGACCAGCTCGCCGTACGCGACTGGCTGCACGGCTTCGCCGCCGACGTCGTCCGCCCCGCCGCGGCCGAGTGGGACGAGCGCGAGGAGACCCCCTGGCCGATCATCCAGGAGGCCGCCAAGCTGGGCATCTACTCGCTGGACTTCTACGCCCAGCAGTACTTCGACCCCTCCGGCGTCGGCATCCCGATCGCCATGGAGGAGCTGTTCTGGGGCGACGCGGGCATCGGGCTGTCCATCGTCGGCACCACGCTGGCCGCCGTCGCGGTGCTCGCCAACGGCACCGACGAGCAGATCGGCACCTGGACCCCGCAGATGTTCGGCACCCCGGACGACCTCAAGGTGGCCGCGTTCTGCTCCTCCGAGCCCGACGCCGGCTCCGACGTCTCCGCGCTGCGCACCCGGGCGGTGTACGACGGGGCCAAGGACGAGTGGGTGCTCAACGGCACCAAGACCTGGGCCACCAACGGCGGGATCGCCGCCGTCCACGTCGTCGTCGCCACCGTCGACCCGGAGCTGGGGGCGAAGGGCCAGGCCTCCTTCGTCGTCCCGCCGGGCACCCCCGGACTGAGCCAGGGCCAGAAGTTCAAGAAGCACGGCATCCGCGCCTCGCACACCGCAGAGGTGGTGCTGGACGACGTCCGGGTGCCCGGCAGCTGCCTGCTCGGCGGCAAGGAGAAGCTGGACGAGCGGCTGGCCCGGGCCCGCGAGGGGGTCAAGCGCCCGGGGGGCAGGGGCAACGCGGCGATGGCCACCTTCGAGGCCTCCCGGCCGGCCGTCGGCGCGCAGGCGATCGGCATCGCCCGGGCCGCGTACGAGGTGGCGCTGGACTACGCGAGGACCCGCGAGCAGTTCGGCCGCCCGATCATCGACAACCAGGGCGTGGCCTTCCAGCTCGCCGACATGAAGACCCGGATCGACGCCTCCCGCCTGCTGGTGTGGCGGGCCTCCTGGATGGCGGCCAACAACCAGCCGTTCACCGCGGCCGAGGGCTCGATGTCCAAGCTGTACGCGGGCGAGACGGCCAAGTGGGTCACCGCGCAGGCGATGCAGATCCTCGGCGGCAACGGCTTCACCCGGGAGTACCCGGTGGAGCGGATGCACCGGGACAGCGCGATCTACTCGATCTTCGAGGGGACCAGCGAGATCCAGCGGCTGGTGATCGCGCGGGCGATCTCGGGGATGCCGATCCGCTGAGCCCGTCGAGCCCGTCGAGCCTGCTGAGCCCGCTGGGCTACCGGGCTGTCGGGCCGGCGGCCCGTCGGGCTACCGGGCCGCCCAGAAGGCGAGTCCGGCGGTGAGCGCGCCCACCGCCGCGCCGACGATGGTCTGCGCGGTGGTGTGGTCCCGCAGCACCACCCGGGACCAGCCGATCGCCGCGACCAGCGGGGCGAGCAGCAGCCACAGCGGGCCGAGCGCGATCCCGAGGCAGACCACCGCGCCGGCGGCGACGGCGGTGTGCACGGAGACCTTCCACCAGACGGTGATCACCAGGATCGGGACCAGCGAGGCGAACATCGCCAGCACCATCGCGGTCAGGTCGGCCGGGGCGTCCAGCCAGAGCATCACGGCGAAGCTGGTCGCGACCGAGCCCATGATGAACGGGATGACGGTCAGCCGGCGCTGCCGATGGCCGACGTGGCGGTCCTCCAGGGTGCCCTTGCGGATGCCGCGCTGGATGAACATGGTCGGGATGACGGCCGCGAACAGGGCCGCGAAGGCCGCCCAGCCGAGGCCCGTCCAGCCGTAGCGGATGACGCCCATCAGCGGGAGCATCGCGATGATGACGTTCTTCGGCTCGACGCCGTCGGTGACCCGGCGGGCCCAGGTCGTCCGGCTGGTGGGGGCGGTCGTGGCCTCGGTCGTCATCGGGGTGTGTGCTCCGGGTGCGCAAAGGGGTCGGCGTGAAGGGGCGGTGCGAGGGATCGGCGTGACGGGTCGGCGTGACGGGGGCGTCAGGGCGGGGGCGTCGGGACGGCCCGGCACCGATCGGATGATCGTACGCGAGCCCGTCCTCGCGGCCGGTGCCCGGACCCGGGGCCCGGTCCCGGTCGGAGTCGACGTCCGGTCCCGGTCGAAGTCGACGTCCGGACCTGGCGCCCGGCCCCGGTCAGAACCGCGCCGGGCGGCCCTCCAGGAAAGCGGCCAGCCCCTCGGACACGTCCGAGGTCTCCCGGGAACGGCGCTCCCAGGGCGCCAGCGCCTGTGCCGCCCGCTCGGCCGGGACGGCCAGCGCGGCCTTCACCGCGCCGATGGTCTGGGCCGAGCGCCGGGTCAGCAGCCGGGCGAACTCCAGTGCCGCGGCGTCCAGTTCGGCACCCGGCAGGACGCGCTCCGCCAGGCCCAGCGGCAGCGCGTCGCGGCCCGTCACCAACTCGCCGGAGAACAGCAGGTACTTGGCGCGGGCCGGGCCGACCAGCCGGGCCAGCCGCACGGTCGGTACCGCCGGGTAGACCACGCCGAGCTTGGCCGGGGTGATCCCCAGCCGGGCGTCCTCGGCGACGAACCGCAGGTCGCACGCGACGGCCAGCTGGCAGCCGCCGCCCACGCAGGCGCCCTGCACCACGGCGACGGTCGGGTGCGGGAAGGCCGCCAGCGCCTCCTCGGCGGCGACGTTGACCGCGTGGTAGGCGTCCGCGTGCTCCGGATCGCCGTACACCTCGGCGAGTTCGGCGATGTCCGCGCCCGCGCTGAAGGTGCCGCCGGCGCCGGTGACCAGCAGGGCGCGCACCCCCGGCTGCTCGGCGAGGCGCAGCAGCACCTTCGGCAGCGCCTGCCAGATCTCCAGGGTCACCGCGTTGCGCCGGTGCGGTCGGGCGAACTCCAGGACGGCGACGCCGTCCTCGCCGACGTACGCGTGCAGGCCCTCGGCGTGGGCTGGCAGGGCGGAGCGGTCCCGCGTGAGCAGCGGCTGGTCCATGCGCACCTCCGGGCGGTCGTGGTGCGCCCACTCTCTCAGGAGGCGACGGCGCAGTAGTCTCCGAGGCCGCCCTCGACCAGGGCGAAGGCGCGCGCGGCTCGGTCGAGGGCGCCGGGCAGGGCGGCCGCGGCGCGTTCGCCGGTCAGCATCCGGCGCTGGTTCTCGGTGGTCAGGGCCAGTCGGGCGGCGAGCAGTTGGGCGGCGGCGATCTGTGCGGTGAGCTCGTCGTGGGCCGGGTCCTGGGCGAGGAGTTCGGTGGTCAGCAGGCCCTGCGCGTGCCGGCCGAAGCCGGCGGTGGCGCGCATCGCCAGGGCCGGTGTGCGGTGGATCAGCCGGACCACGTCGAGCACGAGCGGTTCGTTGCTCAACCCGGTGGCCGGGTCGTGCTGCTCCAGCGCGGCGAGGTACTGCTCGCGCAGCGCCGCCACCGCCGAGGTGCCGGGGGCGCGTTCGCGGACCACCCGGGCCGGCTCGTCGAGGTGCTGCTCCATGGGGGCCATGACCAGGTCTTCCTTGGTGGGGAAGTAGTTGAAGACGGTCATCTTGGACACCTCGGCGGCGGCCGCGATCTCGGCCACCGAGACCTGGTCGAAGTCCCGCTCGGCGAACAGCCCGATGGCGGTGCGCCAGATCCGGATGCCGGTCTGGATCTTCTTGCGCTCGCGCAGCGGAAGGGCGTCGAGGTCGCGGTCGTCGTCGGGGCTGAAGCCGGTGTGCGTCGCCATGGTTCGACTGTACCAGGATCAAAGATCGACCAGGATAAAGATTGAGCCGAGCTTAAGAATTGACCAGGTATAAAAAAACTGCCATGGTGAGGACGTGCCGCCGGCCGCACCGGCCCGGCCCGAACTCCACCGACCCTGGGGGGACTTACCGATGGCACCCGCTGCCCTGATGACACCGGCCCAGCGCAACCTGGGCATGCTGCTCTGCCTGGTCACGATCGTGCTGGCCGTGCTCGACATGAACATCGTGTCCGCGGCCACCGTGCCGATCGTCCGGGAGCTCGACCCCGTCCACGGCATCGACCGACTGCCCTGGCTGATCAGCTCGTTCGCTCTCGCCGCGACCGCGCTGCTGCCGCTCTACGGCAAGCTCTGCGACCTGTACGGCGCCAAGCGCGTGCTGCTCGGCGCGGTCGGCACCTTCCTGGTCGGCTCGGCGCTCTGCGGGTTCGCGCAGTCGATGGGCCAGCTGATCGCCTTCCGGGCCGTCCAGGGCATCGGCGGCGGCGGGCTGATGAGCGTCACCATGGTGGTCATCGCCCACCTCAAGGACCCGGCCGAGCGCGGCAGCGGCAAGGGCGGCGCGATGGGCGGGGTCGTCGCGGGCATCGGCATGGCGGTCGGCCCGCTGATCGGGGCGCTGTTCACCGACCACCTCAGCTGGCGCTGGATCTTCTACATCAACCTGCCGCTCGGCCTGCTCGTCCTGGTCGGCACCGCCCTGGTGATCAAGCTGCCGCCGGCGGCCGGCCGCCGCAGCCTGGACTTCCTCGGTGCGGCCCTCGCCGCCGCCTTCGCGACCGGGCTGCTGCTGGTCACCGAGTGGGGCGGCAAGGACTACGCCTGGACCTCCCCGGTGATCCTCGGGCTCGTCGCCGCCACCCTGGCCGCGCTCGGCCTCTTCGTGTGGCGCCAGGCCACCGCCGCCGAGCCGGTGCTGCCGCTGTCGCTGTTCCGGATCAGCGTGGTGCGCCTCGGCTTCGCGATCCAGGGCCTGGTCGGGATGGGCATGACCGGCTCGATCGTCTACGTGATGCTCTACCTGCAGATCGCCCGCGGCATCGACCCCACCTCGGCCAGCCTCTACCTGATCCCGATGGCGGGCGGGATGACGGCGGTCGGCCTGCTGGCCGGCCGGCTCACCGCCCGCGGCCACGCGGAGCGCACCTTCCTGGTGGCCGGCGCGGGCTGTGCGGCGATCGCCCTGCTCCTGCTCGGCCTCAGCGGCCCGACCACCGGGCTCTGGGCGGTCTGCGGCGAACTCGTCCTGCTGGGCTTCGGGATGGGCCAGCTGATCGGCCAGCTGGTCACGGTGGTGCAGGAGTCCGTCCCCCGGCACCAGCTCGGCGTCGCGACCACCGGGATCCGCTTCTTCCAGACCCTCGGCAGTGCGCTCGGCGCGGCGCTCTTCGGCACCGTGCTGGCCCGGGCCTTCGCGGACGGCGAGCCCGGCCTGCCGCTCGGCGCCGTCCGGACGCTCGGCGGCGCGGCCCGCGAGCACGCGCTGCGCAGCTTCACGGACGCGGTCGACGTGGTGTTCCTGTCGGCCGGCGGCCTGCTGGTGCTGGTCCTGCTGCTCGCGCTGCGGGTGCCCAGGACGGTGGCGGCGGCGGAGCCGCCGGTGCTGGCGGCCTGAGGGGCCTGAGCGGCCTGAGGGGCTGGGGCCCGGGGGCGACGGCCCGGGGAGCGGCGGGGTCCGGTGGGACACGGGGGTGTCCACCGGACCCCGCCGCGTCCGGTCAGGCCCCGGGCGTCCACTCCGGGGCCAGGATCGACCAGATCTGCTTGTCGTGGCGGACCCCGTTGTGCGGGTACCACTCGCGCAGGGTGCCGTCCAGGGTCATGCCGACCCGCTCGGCGACGGCCCGGCTGCGGGCGTTGCCGGCGGAGCACCACCACTCGGCGCGGTGCAGGCCGCGGGTGGTGAAGGCGTAGTCGAGCAGCCGCCGGACGCCGGCGGTGATCAGTCCGCCGCCCTCGCCGGCGGGCTCGGTCCAGGCGCCGATCTCGCAGACGCCGCTCTGGGCGTTGAAGCTCACGAACATCACGCCGCCGACCAGCGTGCCGTCCCGCCAGATGCCGTAGATCCGGCCGCTGTCGGCGGCCTGCTGGTCGGCGTAGCGCTGGAGGGTGGCGCGGGCGGAGTCGAGGTCGGTGGAGCGGGTGGCCCAGGGGATCCACGGGTCGGTGTGGGCGCGGGCGCGGTCGATGTGGGCCAGGAACTCGGTCGCCTGCCACGGCTCCAGCGGGCGCAGTTCGGCGTTCTCGGCGAGCGGTACGGCAAACATGGGCTGGCCTTTCACGGGATGCACGGTTCACGGGATGCACGGTTCACGGGATGCGCGGTGTGCTGGGAACCATACATAACAAACGTTTGGTATGTACGATGACCCCCATGACACCGGCCCGTGGAGACCATGACGCCCGCCGCCTGGAAGTGTCCGAGGGCGTGTGGCGGGTGCTCTCCAGTCGCGGCTTCGAAGGGCTGACCCTGCGTGCCGTGGCCACCGAACTGGGCGCCTCCACCGGCCTGTTGACGCACTACTTCCCCAACAAACGGGCCCTGCTGAGCCACGCGCTGGACGAGCTCGACCGGCGCTCCGGCTCCCGGCCCCGGCGCACCGCCCCCGCCGACGGCACCCCGCCGCCGCCCCCCGGACTGGCCCGGCTGCGGGCCGCGCTGCTCGACGTCCTGCCGCTGGACGGGGCGGCGGTGGCCGGCAACCGGATCTGGGTCGGCTCCTGGGACGTCGCCCTGTCGGACCCCGCGCTCGCGGCCGCGCACGCGGGTCGCTACGCCCGCTCGCGCGAGGCCCTCGCGGTGCACGTCGCGGACGCTCAGCGGCTCGGGGAGCTCCCGGCCGGGGCCGACGCCGCCGCGCTCGCGACCGCCGCGCAGGCCTTCGCGCTCGGCCTGGTGGTGCAGGTGCTGTTCGCCCCGGCGGAGTTCCCGCCCGAGCGGCAGACCGCTCTGCTGGACGCCTACCTGGCCGGGCTCGCCACCGCCGGCTGACTCGCCACCGCCGGCAGGCTCGCCACCACCGGCCGAGCGGCTGGCTGGGTTCGCGATCACGGGCCGGGCGGCCGGCCGGGTTCGCGACCGAGCGGTTCCCGGCCGGGTCGGTGGGGCGGATCGTCCCCGGGGCGTGATTCGCCCGGAATTTCGGTTGTTCGGGTCTTCTCCCGCATCCGGTCCGTAGTGGCGGTCATCCGGATCGGCCGGTTATCGCAGTGGCCATGACACGGATAGTCACGGGTTAGGTGCGGTGGGTACGGGCAATCGGGCGGCGTGCGGACGGGATTTCCGGGAGCCCGTGGCGGCCGGGCAATGCGGCCGCCGGCCTGGCGGCCTGCGGGAATGGCGAGGTGGTGCCCCCAGCAGGATTCGAACCTGCGACCTACCGCTTAGAAGGCGGGTGCTCTATCCGCTGAGCTATGGGGGCGGGACGGGCTGCGCCCGGGCGGGCGTGACCGTGGCCGGGTCGGGCGACGAGCGCTGGGGGCGCGCGTGTCCGGCCCCGTACCGTGAGGGTGGGGGTGGGGGTCGGTGGGCCCTCGCCCTGTCGGGGACAGGATAAGGGTGCCCAGTTCCTCGGCCGAGTGTGACGACACCGCCGTTGGTGTGTCGGTTCGGTGGAGCGGTCCGATAATCGCAGGTGAACGCCGTGAGTGCAGCGGTCTGGGAGTGTTCCGAGCCGGACGTTGTGCAGTCGTTACGGGGCTGCCGCCCCACCCGTTATGGATTCGGCACGGAGAATGTGTCGTCACCGGTGCGGGTGGGGGGCCGTATTCGGCTTCCTCCGGTCGGATGACGTGCGCGGACGGTCGGCCGGCGCTGTTCCGGGGCGTGTCGGTTGGGGGCGACGAGCAGTCGGTTTGTTGTCATGGCCGCGATGAGATGGGCGCGAAGAGGTGCCGAAAGGCCGAAATTCACCCCTGCGAGTGACGTCGGTTTTCCGAGGCATCGAGTTGTCCACAGGATTTCAGAACTCTCTGGCGGGGATTTCCCGCGAAGCACACTCTCAACGCGCGCCGGTCGATTCCGTACGGTGCATCGGCGAGAACGGAGAGTGCGCTGTGAACGAGATGCAGGTGACGATCGTCGGCATTGTCGCGACGGAGGTGACCTACGGCGAAACGGGCAGCGGGGTGCCGATGGCCAAGTTCCGGCTCGGCTGCACCGAGCGCCGGTACGACCGGCAGCGCGAGTGCTGGGCGGACGGCGAGACGCAGTGGCTGACGGTGACGGCCTGGCGGGGGCTCGCGGTCAACCTGATCGGTTCGCTCGCCAAGGGGGATCCGGTGCTGGTGAGTGGTCGGCTGCGGCTGCGGGAGTGGATCGACGGCGAGGTGAAGCGCACCGGGGCCGAGATCGACGCCCGATCGGTCGGACACGACCTCACCCGTGGTACCTCGGCGTTCCGTTGGGCGGCGGGGGTGCGCGGGCAGCCGCCGGGCGCCGCCGGGCCGGCCGGGGCGCAGGCCGGCGGAGGGGTGGTGCCGGGGTGGATCGCCGACGCGCTGGAGGCGCGGAAGGCCTCGGCGGTGGCCTCGGCGCCGCGCCCGCCGGAGCCCCCGCCGCCGGTGCGGCCGGTGTCGGGTGGGGTGTCGGAGGCGGAGGCGGGGGAGCGGGGGCGGGTGGCCGAGGGGGAGCGGGGAGGTGGCGAGCAGGCTGCGCTGATCTGACGGGTCGATGACCTTAACTGTCGACAAATATGTTGATCGAGACTGTTGTTGCTCCCGCACGCGCAATCTCGCCCGGATAACGAAAAGTCGCGAGGAGATTCTGGCTGATCGTCAGCTTGTGTCGAAACTGAGGGGGTTGATAACGATCCAGATACGGAATCGTCCTGATTTCGCATGGGGGTTTCGGGGCCTGCGGGGCTCAATAGGATTCGTCTGGTTCATACCCGCAGCAGCGCCACAGGGGGCGCGCGCGGCACGGCAAGTCGGCGGGCTGTCCATCGGTGCGGCCCGGCCCGGAGGGATCCCAGATGTTCCAGAGGCAGGCGCGGAGTCTCCCCCGCATAACCACTGTCATGCTCACGACCAGCCTGGTGTTGGGCGGGGGCCTGTTCGCGGCCGGTGCGGCGGCCGCGGCGGACACCCCGGGTGCGGGCGTCAAGGCCGTCCTCCAGAACACGATGTTGGGCGAGAAGATCGACGTCGAGGGCAAGGGGACCGTCGACGGCGGTCTGTTCACCCTCAAGACGTCCAACGGCGAGATCCAGACCTACTGCATCGACTTCGACAACCCGGTCTACCTGGACAGCGCAGCGAAGTACCAGGAGTCGGACTGGAAGTCGAGCTCCCTCGGCGGCAAGAACAAGGTCGAGGCGGCCTCCAAGATCCGCTGGATCCTGGAGAACTCCTACCCGCAGGTCAAGGACCTGACGGCGCTCGGCAAGACCGTCGGCGTCGACGGCCTGACCGCCGAGGACGCCGCCGCGGGCACCCAGGCCGCGATCTGGAAGTTCTCGGACAACAAGAACGCCACCCCGCGCAACGCCAAGGCCAAGAAGCTGCGCGACTACCTGCTCGGCGACGCCAACAAGGGCATCGCCGCCGAGCCCAACCCCTCGTTGACCCTCAACCCGGACTCCGTCTCCGGCAAGTCCGGCAACAAGCTCGGCCCCTTCACCCTCAAGTCCAGCGCGGCCGAGGTGAAGCTCACCGTCACCGGTGACGCCGCCGACAAGGTCAAGGTGGTGGACAAGGACGGCAAGCCGGTCGGCGCCACCCTGACCGGTCCGATCAAGGACACCCAGCTGTTCCTGGACGTGCCGGCCGGCACCCCGGACGGCTCGGTCGCCCTCGCCGCCGCCGCCGACACCGTCGTGCCCAGCGGCCGGGTCTTCCTCAGCGAGGGCTACGACCCGAAGCGGCACAGCCAGAGCATGATCCTGGCCGGTTCCAGCAAGCTCAGCGTCTCCGCCGGCGCCAAGGCCACCTGGAAGCAGGGCGCGGGCGCGCTGGTCGACAGCACCGCCCAGGTCGAGTGCGAGAACAACGGCGTGCGCGTCACCGTCACCAACGGCGGTGACGAGGCCGCCACCGTCACGGTCAAGCCGGGCAAGCAGCTGACCGTCCAGCCGGGCAAGACCGAGAACGTGCTCGTCCCGGTCGCCGAGAAGGCCGCCTACGACATCAACGTCACCGGCCCGAACGGCTTCGCCAAGGAGTTCAAGGGCGTCCTGGACTGCAAGACCGGCGTGACCCCGCCGACCTCCGGCCCGTCGACCCCGGCCGCGACCGGCACCCCGAGCACCGCCCCGAGCACCGCCCCGACCGGCACCCCGAGTGGCACCCCGAGCCAGGCCGGCACCCCGTCGGCCGGTGCCAGCACCGCCGCCGGCGCGCACCCGAGCCCGGCCGCGACCAGCTCCGCCCCGGGCACCGGTGGCCTGGCCCAGACCGGTGCCAGTGACTCGACCCCGATCCTCGCCGCCGTCGCCGGTGGCCTGGTCCTGGCCGGTGGCGCCGCGGTCTTCGTCCTGCGCCGCCGTGGCCGCCACGGTCGCACCGCCGCCTGAACCGCCCCGCAGGCCCGGAGGCGCTGACCTCCTGAGGCCCTGACGGCACCCGGCCCGGCCCCCGCACCCGCTGCGGGGGCCGGGCCTTCGCCGTTCAACCCCGCGCTGCGGATACCCCCGTGGGGCACACCGGGCGTTCGGGGCTCCCGGCCGGGTGCGGCACAATGGAAGGCTGCAAGCCGAATACTCCCGACGACGCCGGAGCGATCTCACGTGGCGGAATACATCTACACGATGCGCAAGGTGCGCAAGGCGCACGGAGACAAGGTCATCCTTGACGACGTGACGCTCAGCTTCCTCCCCGGGGCGAAGATCGGCGTCGTGGGCCCCAACGGCGCGGGCAAGTCCACCGTGCTGAAGATGATGGCCGGCCTGGAGCACCCCTCCAACGGCGACGCCTTCCTCTCGCCCGGTTTCACCGTCGGCATGCTGCTCCAGGAGCCGCCGCTCGACGAGACCAAGACCGTCCTGGAGAACGTCGAGGACGGCGTCAAGGAGATCAAGGGGAAGCTCAACCGCTTCAACGAGATCGCCGAGCTGATGGCGACCGACTACTCGGACGCCCTGCTGGACGAGATGGGCAAGCTCCAGGAGGACCTGGACCACGCCAACGCGTGGGACCTGGAGGCCCAGCTGGAGCAGGCCATGGACGCGCTGGGCTGCCCGCCCGGCGACTGGCCGGTCACCAAGCTCTCCGGTGGCGAGAAGCGCCGCGTGGCGCTCTGCAAGCTGCTGCTGGAGTCCCCCGACCTGCTGCTCCTCGACGAGCCCACCAACCACCTGGACGCCGAGTCGGTGAACTGGCTGGAGCAGCACCTGGCCAAGTACCCCGGCACCGTCGTCGCCGTCACCCACGACCGGTACTTCCTGGACAACGTGGCCGGCTGGATCCTGGAGCTCGACCGCGGCCGCGCCATCGGCTACGAGGGCAACTACTCCACCTACCTGGAGTCCAAGCAGTCCCGCCTCAAGGTCGAGGGCCAGAAGGACGCCAAGCGCGCCAAGCGGCTCCGCGAGGAGCTGGAGTGGGTCCGCTCCAACGCCAAGGGCCGCCAGGCGAAGTCCAAGGCCCGTCTGGCCCGCTACGAGGAGATGGCGGCCGAGGCGGACAAGATGCGGAAGCTGGACTTCGAGGAGATCCAGATCCCGCCGGGCCCGCGTCTGGGCAGCATCGTCATCGAGGTGGAGAACCTCTCCAAGGCCTTCGGCGAGAAGATCCTGATCGACGACCTCAGCTTCACCCTGCCGCGCAACGGCATCGTCGGCATCATCGGCCCCAACGGCGCCGGCAAGACCACGCTGTTCAAGATGCTCCAGGACATGGAGACCCCGGACTCCGGCGTGGTCAAGGTCGGCGAGACCGTCAAGATCAGCTACGTCGACCAGAGCCGTGCCAACATCGACCCGAAGAAGACCCTCTGGGAGGTCGTCTCCGACGGTCTGGACTGGATCAACGTCGGCCAGGTCGAGATGCCGTCCCGCGCCTACGTGTCGGCCTTCGGCTTCAAGGGCCCGGACCAGCAGAAGCCGGCCGGCGTGCTGTCCGGCGGTGAGCGCAACCGCCTGAACCTGGCGCTCACCCTCAAGCAGGGCGGCAACCTGCTGCTCCTCGACGAGCCCACCAACGACCTCGACGTCGAGACGCTCTCCTCGCTGGAGAACGCCCTGCTGGAGTTCCCCGGCTGCGCCGTGGTCATCTCCCACGACCGCTGGTTCCTGGACCGGGTGGCCACCCACATCCTCGCCTACGAGGGCGAGAGCAAGTGGTTCTGGTTCGAGGGCAACTTCGAGTCGTACGAGAAGAACAAGATCGAGCGGCTCGGCGCCGACGCGGCCCGCCCGCACCGGGCCACGTACAAGAAGCTGACCCGCGGCTGACACCCAGCCGTCACGGCGGCCCGGCAGACTGCCCCTCGGGGCGGCCTGCCGGCCGCCGGCCCGCCGCCACCGCACGGCGGCGGGCGACCGGACGTCGAGGAGAACACCTGTGGCCCGCCACATCTACGCCTGCCCGCTGCGCTGGTCCGACATGGACGCGTTCGGCCACGTCAACAACGTGGTCTTCCTGCGCTACCTGGAGGAGGCCCGGATCGACTTCATGTTCACCCAGGCCGCCGAGGCCGGGGCGGGGGAGTTCGCGGGCGGCTCGGTGGTGGCCCGCCACGAGATCGACTACAAGCGCCCGCTGGTGCACCGGCCGGAGCCGGTCACCGTCGAGACCAGGGTGACCCGCATCGGCGGCGCCTCGCTGACCGTGTCCTACGAGATCAAGGACGTCGCCGAGGACGGCACCGAGACGGTGTACGTCCAGGCGTCCACCGTGGTCGTGCCCTACGACCTGGCGGAGGGCCGGCCGCGCCGGATCTCGCCCGTGGAGCGGGAGTTCCTGTCCCGCTTCATGGACGAGGAGCCCGCCGTAGTCGCCGCCTGAGCACCCACCTCCGACGATTCGAGCTGACCCGCGTTGACCATCACCGCCCGCCTCGCCCTCACCGACGCCGGGGAGGCCGCCGACCTCTCCGCGTTCCTGCTGCGCCTGCTGCGCTTCGACAGGGCGGCGGCCGTCCGGTTGCAGGCGGTGGCCCCGGCCGGGGAGGACGGCGTGCTGGCGGTCTTCGGCCGGCTGCCGCTGGGCGGTTCGGGCGCGCTGGCGATCCGCACCGCCCGGCTGACCGGGCCGGCCGAGCCGACCGATCTGACGGTCTCGGCGGGCCAGCTGCTGGACGGCGTGGACGCCGGGACGGGTGCCGTCGAGCTGCCCGCCCCGGTGACCGGACCGGCCTGGGCCGGGCTGCTGCCGCCGCGCACCGGCTGGCGGCCGGTCGGGGCGCCGCCGGCGGCCGAGGTGTACCCGGAACTGATGGCCGGGGTGCGGGAGTTCCGTGAGCGCAGCGAGGCCGTCCCGGCGCACCACCGCGGCCGTGCGGTGCTGGACGCGCTGGCCGACGAGATCTGGTCCCGCCCGGTCTCCGTGCTGCCGGAGCTGCCGCTGCGGGCGGTGCACGCGGCGTACGTGATCGGCTTCCTGAAGCCCGGGGCCCCGCTCACCGTGCACCGGGCGGGCGGCTGGCTGCGGCTGAGCGCCCCGGCCGGTTCGGTGGCGGTCCGGACGGCGGCCGCGCCCGGCGCGGGGCTGGGGCTCAGCGCGCTCCGGTAACCCAGCCCGGGGCTCAGCGCGCTCCGGTAACCCAGCCCGGGGCTCAGCCCGATCCGGTGACCGGGCCCGGCCCGGGGCTCAGCCCGGGGTGTTGATCATCGAGGCGGCGGCGTAGGTGAGGTATTCCCAGAGCTGCTGCTCGGCCTCGGCCGGCAGGGCCAGGTCGTCCACGGCGGCCCGCATGTTCCTGAGCCAGGCGTCGTGCGCGGCGCGGTCGACCTTGAACGGCACGTGCCGCATCCGCAGCCGGGGGTGGCCGCGCTGCTCGCTGTAGGTGCGCGGGCCGCCCCAGTACTGCATCAGGAACAGGGCCATCCGCTCCTCGGCCGGGCCGAGGTCCTCCTCGGGGTACATCGGCCGGAGCAACTCGTCCTCGGCGACGCCCTGGTAGAACCGGTGGACCAGTCGCCGGAAGGTCGGTTCGCCGCCGACCTGGTCGAAGAAGGTCTCCTCGCTGAACGTTCCTCGCCGGATCTCTTTCACCCGACCATGGTCGCAGACGCCGACGGGGTCGTACACCGGGACCAAAGGCGTACGACCCCGCAGGGCGTGTGTCGGGGCTCAGGCGACCGGGGCGGCGGTCACACGTCCTCCCACTTGAACAGCTTCCAGGCGACGCCGGTCAGCACGGCCGCGAAGAGCAGCAGCCCGCCCATGGTGGGCAGGGCGTCCATGACGCCGCCGCCGCGGGTCAGCACCGACTGGGCGGCCGTCACCAGGTAGCGCAGCGGCATGACCTTGGAGATGGTCTCCAGCCAGCCGGGCGCGCTGTCCAGCGGGATGAACGCGCCGGACAGGAAGGACATCGGCAGCACGATGATCTGCGAGATGCCGTTGGCCGCCTCCTCGGTCTTGGCGACCGAACCGGCCAGCAGGCCGATCGACATGAAGGCGAGCGTCGCGCAGGCCACCAGCGGGATGACCAGCCACCAGTTGCCGGTGAGCTTGAGCCCGAAGAAGTTGGTGGCGACCGTCAGGAAGACGGTGGTCTGGAGGAGCGAGGTCAGCAGCGAGACCAGGATCCTGGAGCTGATGACCGTGCCCGCACTCACCGGGGCCAGCCGCAGCCGGCGCAGCACCTTGCTCTTGCGCCACCCGACCAGGGTCAGCGCGGCACCGAACACCGCGCCGGTGGCGACGGCCCAGCCGAGCAGGCCGGGGGTGAGGAACTGGATCGGCTTGAGCGACTGGTCCTCTACCTGTTGGGCGTCCAGCACGTAGGCCGGCTTCTGGCCGGTGGCGGCCTGGTTGGCGCTCTGGACCACCGAGTTGACGATGCCCTGGAGCGCGCCGGCACGGACCGTGTCGGCGGCGCTGAAGCGCAGCTCGACCTTGCCGTCCGGGCCCTGCTCGATCATCGCGTCGAAGTCGCCCTTGCGGACCTTCTCCAGTGTGGCGGCCGCGTCGTCGGTCCTGGTGATGGTGAGGACCTTGTCCAGGTCGACCCGGCCCTCGCCCTGGATCGAGTCGAACAGCTTCACCGCGCCGACCTGCGCCACCTTGGCGTGCGGGCTGCCGGAGCCCTTGCCCACGGTGCCGAAGAACACCAGGAACACCAGCGGGAAGAGCAGGATGAAGAAGGTCGCGGTGCGGTCGCGCTTCATGCCGAGCAGCATCGCGCGGGACAGGCTCCAGAACGCGCTGACCCGTTCCCGCTCGGCGCTCGCGCCGCCGCTCGACCCGTCGCGCCGGGCGGGGGTCTTCGGCTCGGTGGACGTGCTGGCGGTCATGCGCGGTACTCCCGTCCGGTCAGCTGGAGGAAGACGTCCTCCAGGGTGGCGCCGCGCACTTCGAGGCCGCGCAGCGCGTTCTGCTCGGCCAGGACGCTCAGGACCGGGGCCGGGAGGCGGGTGGAGACGGAGAGCGAGACGCTGTCGTCCTCCAGGGCGGCGATGTCGGCGCCGGCCGTGGTGAGCAGGTCACGGGCGCGCTCGACGGACAGCTGGCCGGACGCGATGCTGATCCGGACGGTGTCGTCGATCTCGCGGATCAGCGTCGCCGGGGCGCCGGTGTGCAGGATCTTCCCGTGGTCCATGATCGAGACCCGGTCGCAGAGCACCTCGGCCTCGTCCAGGTAGTGGGTGGTCAGGACGACCGTGCGGCCCTCGCCGTTGATGTCCCGCAGGAGGTCCCAGAGGTTGCGCCGGGCCTGCGGGTCGAGGCCGGTGGTGGGCTCGTCCAGGAAGACGATCTCCGGGTCGTGGGCCAGCGCGCAGGCGATCGACAGGCGCTGCGCCTGACCGCCCGACATCTGGTCGGTCATGACGTCGGCCTTGTCGGTCAGGCCGACCCGCTCCAGCATCGCGTCGGCCCGCTTGGGGCCGACCCCGTAGAACGACGCGAAGGTGCGGATGGTCTCCCGGGCCGTCAGTTTCCGGAAGAAGGCGGAGGCCTGGAACTGCACGCCGATGCGCGGCAGCAGTTTCGGATTGCGCGGCCAGGGCGCCAGTCCCAGCAGCTCGACCCGGCCCTCGTCCGGCTTGCGGACGCCTTCCAGGATCTCCATCGTGGTGGTCTTCCCGGCGCCGTTGGGGCCCAGGATTCCATAGAATTCGCCGGCCTCGACGGTGAGGGACACCCCGTCGACGGCCTGCACGTCCCCGTACCGCTGACGGATGCCGTCGGCGGATATAGCTGCAGTCATGTGGCCTGAGCCTAGGGCTTGCGAAGGTCCCTGTGCACGTCGGTGGCGACGAATTTGTGGATCGTTTGAGGAATCGGGAACAAGCCGGGCCGGGCGGAAGTTGAATTCCGCCCGGCCCGGCCGGAGTTATTGCCGACGGCCTTTCAGGCGCGGTGCACCGTGATCGTCGTCCAGGCTCCGATGTGGATCCGGTCGCCGTCGTTCAGCGGCACGGCGGTGTGCGGGGCGATCGGCTCCGCGCCGCCGTTCACGGTGGTGCCGTTGGTCGAGTCCTGGTCCACCAGGACCCAGCTGCCGTCCGCCTGTTCGGCGAGCATCGCGTGCTGGTGCGAGGCGCCCGGGTCCTCCGGCGGCACCGACAGGTCGATCTCCGGCACGGTGCCGCGGTGCTGGCTGCGCCGCCCGATCCGCAGCTGGCCGCGGCCGGTCAGCGGGATGCGCCGCTCGGGGCAGTACGGCGGGAAGAACAGGCCGGCCGCCTCGGGGCCGCTGCGGGCCATCATCTCGGTGAAGTACTCGCGGTCGGCCGAGACCACCGCGATCCAGTTGGCCCGGAGCGGCTTCGCGGGGGCGGCCGTCGGTTGCGGCTGCTGGGGTTGCTGCGGCTGCTGCTGATGCGGCGGGGCGAGGTGGAACGAGGTGCCGAAGTCGCCGCCGCGGTTGTTCGGTCCGGGGGGCTCGGCGTACACCGGGCCGGAGTCCTCGCGGACGGGGGCCTCGGGGAACGCGCCCTCCGGCGTGGGCCCCTCCTGCCCGTTGGCGGGCAGGGAGGGAGGGTAGCCGTAGGTGTGCGCGGGGGCGGGGGCCTGCTGCGGGTGCTGGGGGTGCTGGGGGTGCTGCGGCTGTGGCTGCTGCGGGAGGGGCGGTTGGCCGTACGGCGGTTGGCCGAACGGCGGCTGGGTGGCCGGTGCGCCGCCGTACGCCGCCGGGATGTTCAGCGGCGGCGGCTGGCGGCGCGAGGGGGTGGAGAGTTCGTAGTCGTACCCGCACTCCTCGCAGAACCGTCCGGTCTGCGGGCTGCGGCAGATCGGGCAGACCGTCAGGCCCTCGGTCAGGTTGGGGTGGCCCTGGGCCGGTGGCGGCGGCATCGCGCCGGGCTGCGGCGGGACGCTCCCCGGCGGCATCGGCGGAGGCGACAGCGGCGCGCCGTAGGGCGTGCCGCGGTGGTCCGGGTGCCTGGACTGCTCGAACGAGTCGGGTGCCTCGGGCGAGGCGGGTGCCCCGGGCACCGGGTGGGAGCCGTACGCCCCCGGGTGGGCCCCGTGGGCCCCGTGGGCTCCCGGGTGGGCTCCGGGCGGCGTCGGGGCCGGCGGAGTCATCGGGAAGCCGCAGAAGTCGCACCAGTCCTCGGCCTGCGACTCGTGGCCCCTCGGGCAGATCGGCATCAGTTCCCCCTCACATCGAGCCGGCTTGGGGCGGCGTCGCACCGGGTCGTCGGCCCGGTCACGTCTTCAGCGGTCACTTCTTCACACGCACCGTCTTGGTCGACCGGGTCTCAAGGGTCATCGAGTCGGCCTCGCTCACGTTCTTACGGAACCGAACCGTACCCTCCTTCGGGTCCACCACGTCCACCACCTTCTGCAGCAGTTTGTAGGTGCCCTCGTTGCCGGTCGCGTGCGCGATCCGGACGGCGGCGCCCAGCTTGGACGTGGCGGTGTCGACGTCCCCGGCCCGGTGGGCCTCCAGGCCCTCCTGGATGGAGGAGGCCAGCTCGGCCTGCCCGGTGTAGTGGGCGACCTGCGGGCTGATCCGGGTGGAGGAGGCCAGGTCGTCGGTCCACACCGCCTTGACCAGGCCCTGGGAGAGCACCTCGGGGGTGCCGCTGCCGACCTGCGGGGGCAGCACCAGGCTGATCCGGGCGGCGAGCATCTCGTTGCCGATGGAGGCGGCCGGGACCTCGACGCAGACGTGGTAGTCGCGGCTCTCGTCGCCCCAGGAGCCGGTGGGGTAGTCGCCGGCCCGGGGGCCGGCCTCGGCGCGCCGGGCGGTGAGGTCCTCGACCGCGGGCGCGACCTGCTTGACGAACTTGACCGCGGCGTTGGCCGGGGTCCAGATCCGCAGCGCGACGTCGGCGACCTGCTTGCCCATGGCGCCGGCCATCATCGAGCGGAAGTCCTCGGCCAGGCCGGAGGGTTCGGCGACGATGTCGACGGTGCCGAGCAGCGCCGAGGAGATCTTGCGCAGCTCGTCGATCCGCCAGTCGGTGCCGACGCCGCGGCAGTCGGCGGTGAAGTGTCCGGTGACCCGCTCGATGGCGCGTTCCAGGTCGACCGCCGACTCGTGCTCGTTGTTGCCGTCGGTGAGCAGGACGGCGTGCCGGATGGCGATGTCGCGGCGGGTCAGGAAGAGCTTGTCGGCCTTGGCCAGCCAGGTGCCCATCGCGGTGCCGCCGGCGGCGGTGAGGCGGCGCAGGGACTCCTTGGCGTGGCCGCGGGTGGTGGCGGAGGCGGTGGCGAGGGTGCCGTCGCCGGGGTAGATGTCGCGGGCCTCGTGGGTGCCGGCGACCACGGCGAAGGCGGTGCCGTCGCGCAGCGCGTCGATGGCGGCGGCGGTGGCCTCGCGGGCGCCGTTGATCTTGGTCTTGGGGTAGTCCATCGAGCCCGAGCAGTCCACCAGGATCACCACGGCCGCGGCGGTGTCGGCGCTCTGCGGGCCGCCCGCGTCGGCGATGCCGAGCGGGCGGCCGCCGGAGGTGCCGCCGCCGGTCGCGGTGACCGTGACGATGGCGTTGACCTCGCGGGCGCCGTCGGCAAGGTACTCGTTCTGGAAGATCTCCACGTCGAACCTGGGCAGGTTCGGCTTCGCCAGTGTTGCCATGGGCCGGTGGCTCCCGTCGGAAGGGTCGTCGGTACGGATCGGTCGGTGGGGGCCGGCCGCGTCGGGGGCGGGCCGGCGGGCCGGGTGACCGCCGGGGTCGGCCCCGGGCGGGCGGCGTCCGGTCAGGCCGTCGGCGGGTGCGGCGGCTGCGGGGGGACGGTGGGTGCGGCGGGAGCGGTGGGCGGTGCGGGGGGCGCCGGCGGGGCGGCGGGGGGCAGCGGGGCGGCGGGGGAGCCGATCACCGGGAGGTCCGGCAGGGTCGGCTCGTAGTCCTCGTCCTCCTCGGCGGCGCGCCTGGCACCCGCCGCGGTGATCAGCGGCAGGTCGAGCGCGGTGGCGGTCCGGGGGTCGTCCTCGTCCTCGCCCTGGTCCTCGGCACCGGCACCGACGCCGGCAGCGGCGCCCGCGGCCGGCGGGTCGATCGGCAGGACGGCGACGGTGATGTTGTCGTGGCCGCCGGCGGCGATCGCGAACTTCACCAGGGTCTGTGCCGCCGCGAGCGGTTCGGTGCGGGCGTCCGGCCGGACGAAGTACGCCAGGTCGGTGGCGGCCTCGGCGTAGTTCCACAGCCCGTCGGTGCAGATCAGCAGCACCCCGGGGACGTGCGGCGTGAAGTCGAGGGTGTGCGGGACGACCTCCTCGGCGTCGGCGCCGAGCCACCCGGTGATCGCGTGGGCGCGCGGGTCGGCGTACGCCTCGGCCTCGCTCATCAGCCCGGCCTCGACCATCCGGGCCGCCCAGGAGTCGTCCTGGGTGAGCCGGAAGGGCTCGGCGCCGGCGCGGTCGTCCGGGATCCAGTAGGCGCGGGTGTCGCCGACCCAGCCGATGGTGATCCGGCCGCCGGAGGCTATGGCGCTGACGTAGGTGCAGGCGGGCGCGTTGAGGTCGGGCCGGGCGGGCCCGGGGCCGGCCTGGGCGAGGTCGGCGACGGCCCCGGCGGCGTCGGCGATGGCCTGGCGCATGGCGGCGGTGGGTTCGCGGCCCGCCTCCAGGGCGCTCAGCAGCGACTCGGAGGCGGCGTCGACGGCGGTCTCGGAGGCCTCGTCCGGCCGGTCGGAGGAGGAGACGCCGTCGCAGACCACGGCGACCACGACCGGCTCGCCGCCGGGCAGCGAGGTGGCGGCGATGGTGAAGGAGTCCTCGTTGCGGTGGTGGCGCACGCCGCGGTCGCTGACCCCGGCGACGCCCGCGAGGGACTTCTCCATGTGGTCGCGCGGGCGCGGCTGGGCGCCGCCGCACGCCTCGCAGTAGCCGTCCGCGGTGACCTGCGGCAGCCCGCAGTGCGCGCAGACCGGCCCGTGCTGGGGCGGGACGCCCTCGGCCCGGGCGGTGGCCCAGTTCGCGGGCATCGCGCCCGGGGCGGTCCGGCCGTCCCGGCTGGCGCCGCAGGCGCCGCAGTAGGCGTCCTCCGGCTCCAGCGGTTCGGAACAGCTCGGGCACACGGTCTGCTGCGGCATCGGCTACACCCACGTCCTGGGGCGGGCGCGGTTGGCCCGCTCCACCATCTCGATCCTGGTCTCGGCCCGGTCGGCCAACCGGGCGAGTACCCGGTAGGACTGTTCCAGGGCGAAGCGCAGTTCCCGCTCCACCGCAGGTCGTCCCAGCACCGTGGTGCCGCCGCCCTGCTGGGCGCCGGTCGAGCCCGCGGTGACCCAGCCGAGGGCGGCGCCGAGCAGTTCGACGGCCAGTTCCTCGCGGCGGCGGTCGTCCAGGCGCAGCGCGGTCAGCTGGTCGGAGCTGGCGCCGAGGTCGGCGGCGAGCGGGTCGGTGGCGGGCCGTTCGCGCAGCCGGGCGCGGACGGCCGCGATCCGGGCGGCGGTGTACTGGTTGGAGGTGGCCGGGACGGACTCCAGGACGCGGACGGCACCGGGCCGGTCGTCCTCGGCCAGCCGGACCCGGGCGAGCCCGAAGGCGGCGCTGAGGTAGGCCGGGTCGGTGGTCCAGACCAGTCGGTAGAACTCGGCGGCGTCGCCGCCGTCGCCGAGGAGCTCGGCGCAGATGGCGAGGGCCAGCTTGGGGGCGGCCTCGCCGGGGAAGGCGTCGTAGACCGCGTCGAAGGCCTCGGCGGCGGCGCGCAGCCCGGCCTCGTCGGGCGAAGCCGGGCCGTCCGGGCCGTCCGGCCCGTGCACGGCGCCGACGAGGGCGATCGAGCTGCCAGGGCCGTCCGGGCCGTCCGGCCCGTGCACGGCGCCGACCAGGGCGACCAGGCCGCGGTACCAGACGACCCGCCAGTCGTCCGGGTACTCCCGTTCCAGGGCGTCGAGGGCCTCCTCGGCGGCGGCGCGGCGGCCGAGTTCGAGGTGGGCGCGCAGTTCGCGCAGCCGCCGTTCGATGGAGAGGGCGGGCGCGCCGGACAGGGCGGCGAGCGCCTCCTCGGGGTCGGTGGCGAGCAGGGTGGCGAGGAAGCCGGCGTTGGGGTCGCCGGGGTCGACGCGCGGGACGGGCAGCGCGAGGGCGGCGGCGGCCGGGTCGAGGGCGGTCACCAGGAGCTGTCCGGGCTGCTCGGTGGGCATGACCAACTCGGTGTCCACGACGCGTAGTTCGGGGCCGAAGAGGGTGGACAGGGCGGGCCGGGCCCGGCCGTCCTGGAGGGCGAGGATCTCGCGCAGCACGCCGGTGAGCTGGTCGGCCATCTCGTCGGCGGAGGAGAACCTGCGGGCCGGGTCCGGGTCGGTGGCGCGGACCAGGAAGCGGTAGTACGACTCGTAGCGGGCGAAGACCTCGACGTCCTCGGGGCCGGGCAGGGTGTCCCGGTAGGTGGTGCTGTAGCCCTGGAAGTCGAAGGTGAGCACCGCGAGGGTGCGGGCCACGGTGTAGAGGTCGGAGGCGGGGGAGGGGCCGTGGGTGGCGATCTCCGGGGCCTGGTAGCCGACGGTGCCGTAGATCGGGCCGTCGTGGTCGAGGCGGCAGACGGCGCCCATGTCGATGATCTTGAGCGCGTCGCCGCTCTGGATCACGTTGTCGATCTTGAAGTCGCAGTAGATCAGGCCCCGGCTGTGCAGGTACCCGAGCGCGGGCAGTGCCTCCAGCGCGTACGCGATCGCCTGCTCGACGGGCAGCGGCTCGCGCCGGCCGTCCGGGGTGCGGCGGTCGTTGGCGATGTCCTTGAGCGACTTGCCGCCGACGTACTCCATCACGATGTAGCCGTCGGTGGAGCCGGAGCCGACGTCCAGGTGCTCGGCGAAGTTGATGATCCGGACGATGTTCGGGTGGTCCACCTCGGCCAGGAAGCGGCGCTCGGCGACGGCCACGGCGAGCGCGTCCTCGTCCCCGGTGTCCAGCAGGCCCTTCAGGACCACCCACTTGTCGTTGACCCGCCGGTCGATCGCCAGGTAGATCCAGCCGAGGCCGCCGTGCGCCAGGCAGCCCACCACCTCGTACTGCCCGCCGACCAGGTCGCCGCGGCGCAGCTTGGGCGTGAACGAGTACGGCGTGCCGCACTTGGTGCAGAAGCCGTCCGGGCGGCCCGGCCGGCCGTTCTTCTCCCGGCCCACCGGGGTCTCGCACTTGGAGCAGAACCGCTTGCGCTCCGGGACCTCCGGGTTCTCCAGCACCGCCAGCGACGGATCGGCCGTCTCGACGGTCGGCACCGTCACCAGGCCGGCGCCCAGCCGGTTGCGGGTGCCCGCGCTGACGCTGCCGCGGGTGCTGCGCACCGAGACCGAGCGGCTGCTGCCGGTGCGGGTCGAGCGGTGCGAGCGGGAGCGGCCGGACATCGAGCGGGCCGAGCCGGTGCGGGTCGAGCGGATCGAGCCGCTGCGCGCCGAGTCGGCGGAGAGCCGGGAGGACGGGACGTAGGGCTGGGTGACGCCGGTGTCGCCGCCGGGCGGGGTGAGGCCGCACTCGTCGCAGTAGCCGTCGGCGTCGATGGCGCCGGAGCAGTCCCTCGGGCAGGGCGCGCCGGGGCCGGCGGCCGGCGCCCCGGTGGCCTTGGAGGCCCCGGAAGCCCCGGAAGCCTTGGAGGACACCGCGGCCGGGGCGAGCCCGCACTCGTCGCAGTAGCCGTCCGCGTCGATCCCGCCGTTGCCGGAGCACTCCGGCCGTACGCACGTCCCGCCCATCAACCTCAGCCCCCCTGGACCTGTCCGTCGACCGGCGTGTGGCCGGTCGTCTCCTGTGCGGCCTCGGCCTGCGCCGGCCGCAGCGACTGCTGGAAGCGGGCCACCGCGGCGGCCGCCGCCCGCAGGTCGCAGGGCGCGCTCCACAGCAGCCAGCGCGCCTTCTCGTACCGCTCGATCACTTCCGGGTCCTCGGAGACCCGCAGCCGGGCGGCCATCGCCTTGTACGCGTCCAGCCGGCCGCGCAGTTCGGCGCGGACGGCCAGCGGCTGGGTCACCTCGGTGAGCGACTGCCGGGCCCGGGCCAGCTCCTTGGCGGCGGCGTCCTCCAGCGTGTCCAGCAGCGGCGCCAACCGGCCCCACTGGCCGCCCTGGCGCAACTCCAGTGCCGTCACGATCCGTTCGCGCAGCGCCGAGGCAGGCCCGGGCACCGCCGGGACGTCGCTGGAGGCTATCTTCGCCAGCACCTCGCCGCGCGCCCGGCGGGCCTCGGCCAGGGTGGCGTCGGCCCGCTGGAGCAGGTCGCCGACGCCCTGGAGGCGCTCCTCGGCGTCGTCGCGCAGCCGCAGCAGGTTCTCCAGTTCCAGCCGGACGCCGTCCAGCGCCCGCCCGGCCCGGTCGAACCGCTCGGTGTCCACCACCCCGGCGGGGGTGGCGAAGGCGCCGCCCTCCGGCACGGTGCCGCGCTGGGCGGGCACCCGGGCCGGGCGCCACAGCGCCAGCGGGTCCTCGCGCACCTCGGCGCGCAGCCCGGTGAGGTCGGCGTCCAGCCCGGCCAGGTCGTCGGCGAGCGGGTGGCCGCCGGCCCGCACGCCGAGCGAGGCGGCGAGGTTGCCCACCCGGTGGAGTTCGGCCAGCAGCAGGTCGATCCGGGCCGGCAGCGCCGACCAGACCGCGTCGGCGGCGCTGACCACCTCCAGCACGGTGGCGTACCAGGAGTTCATCCGGGTCATCAGCGTGTCCAGGCTGATCCGCTCGACCAGCCGGGCGGGCGCGCCGAGCAGCTGCGGGCCGTCCGGCAGCGCGCCGCCGGGGACGGTCACCGCGTCGCCGGTGAGCAGTTCGCTCAGCTCGGCGAGTTCGGGCGCGCCGGGCTTGGCCTTGCGGGCCCGTACCGCGCGCGCCGAGGCCAGTGCCTCCGCGTAGCGGTCGAACAGCGCCCAGAGCAGCGGCAGGCCCTTCCCGGCGACGGACCAGCGCTCCAGCGTGCGCCCGGCCAGTTCGGCGCCGTCGAGCAGCCGCAGGCCCGGATGGTCCTGGAGGGCGAGCAGCGCCGACTCGACCGCGTCCCGCTCCGCGCCGAGGCGCGCCAGCGCGCGGTCCACCTCCTCCCGGCTCAGTACCGGGCCAGCCGAAGCCGCCAACGCCGTGTCCTTCCTTCCTCGCGTGCGATCCCGACGTACCTGACGTGCGATCCCACGACATCCCCCGTGCCCACCACCGGTCTCCCCGTGGTGATCGTCCCGAACCCTAGCCGGTGGCCGTTCGGGCGGAGCGGGCGGTGGGCGTCAAGACCGCGTCAACGGCCTGCTGACGCCCGTGCGCCGCCCGGTGCGTCAGCGGGCCGGCCAGTACAGGCCGGGGTCCTTGGAGTTCTCGGGCAGGTAGGGCTGGACCCACTGCTCGAACGACTTCTGCCAGCCCTTGTCCTTGTCCGCGTAGTAGTCGGAGATCACCTGGTTGACCCGGGCGGTGAGGTCGGTGCTGTTCTGGCGCATCGCGACACCGATCGTCTCCGGCTGTTCGAAGCCGTCCACCACCTTCACCGTCTGGTCCTGCGCGGCCTGGCCGACCGCCAGTTCGTCGTCGGTCATGGTGGCGTCGACCTTGCCGAGCTGCATGCGGACCAGGCAGTCGAGCTGGTTGGTCACCAGGACGAGCTGCTTGGCGCTCTTCTTCGCGTTCAGCACGTCCTTGGCCACCGAGCCGTCCGCGGCGCAGACCGTCCTGCCGTTGATCGCCTCGTCGAGGTTCCTGGCCGTGGACGACCGGGGCACCAGGACCCGCTGCTTGATGTTGAAGTACGACCGGGAGAAGGCGACCTTCTTCAGGTTGGCGCAGCTGATCGTCATGGTGCGGACGATCAGGTCGACCTGGTTGCCCGTGAGGGCGTCGACCCGGCCGGCGGTCGACACCGGCTTGAGCACCACCTTGGCCGGGTCGCCCATGACGGCCGCGCCGATCGCCCTCGCGAGGTCGATGTCGAAGCCTTCGAGCTCACCGGTGTTCGGGTTGCGGGCGCCCCAGCGGTAGCTGTTCTGGTCCACGCCGATGATCAGGGTGCCCTTGGCCTTGATGGCCTTCACCGCCGGGCCGTCCACGGTGCTCGGCGGCACGGTGCTGGTCAGGTCGCAGGACTCGGCCTGGTCCTGCCCGGTCGACCGGACGGCCTGCGGTGCGCCCGTGGCGGACGCGGGCGCGGCGCCGGACGGCCCGCCCCCGCCGAGCACGGCCGCGCCGGCGGCCAGCAGCGCCAGCACGGCGGCCGGCCTGGTGCCTGCGGTTCTCCTGCGCATGTGTCCGTTCCCCCCTCTACCGGTACTCGGCCAGTCGGCGGCCCAGGCCGCGCAGTGCGGCGGCTGCGGCCACCACGCCGAGCAGCGCGGCCGCGAGGGCGGCGAGCCGGAGGTCGCCCTCGGTGCCCTTGGCGGAGCGCTCGAAGTGGTCCTGCTCGGTGGTGGCGGCCTGGTCGAGCGCCTTGTCGGTGGCCTTGAAGGCGCCGTCCGCGGTGTTCGCCTCGGCGGCCGGGTCCGCCGTCACGGTCGCCTGCAACGCGCCCTGGTAGTCGGCCTGCTGGGTCTCCAGGGTGTGCGCCGCGTCGTGCCGGGTGCGCCACGTCCCGTACTGCCGGTCGGCCTCGCCGATCTGCTGCCGGGCGTCCGCGGGGGCCAGGTCGAGGGCCTGGCGCAGCGAGCCGGAGTGCTGCTCCATCGGGACGTTCGCGGGCTCGCCCCCGGCGAGCTGCCGGGTGATCGTCGTCCACTGGTCCGCGTACGCGGTGGTGGAGCCGCGGGCGACGAGGTTCAGGTTCTCCGCCAGCCGGGCGGAAAGCACCTGCACCCGGGCGGTGTTGAGGGCCCGCAGCGGCTGCGCGCCCTGCTTCCAGCTCTGCTGGAGCGCGGCGTTGGTGGTCAGGCCGGTGACGGCCAGCCAGAGCGCCCCGGCCAGGACGGCGGCGGTGGCCCCGAGCAGGCCGGGGTTGAACACCCGGTTGGTGCGGCGGAACAGCGTCAGCTGCACCCAGACCAGCGCGCCGAGGGTGAGCACCCCCAGGCCGTACGCGGCCCACGGGCTGGACTTCGCCTCGGCGTAGTCCTTGTCCAGCTCGTCGTTCTCGATGGCGGTCAGCTCGGCGGCGCGCGGCAGCAGGGTGCCCTGCATCTGCTCGGAGGCGTACCGCAGGTAGGCGCCGCCGAGCGGCAGGCCCAGCCGGTTGTTCGCCCGCGCGGTCTCCACCAGGCCGGCGTAGACGGGGAGTTGCTCGCCCAGCTCGGTGAGCTTCTGGTACGCGGGGGAGCCGATGGTGGTCTGCGCGGCGGCCTTGGTGATCAGGTCGGTGGCCGAGGCCAGATCGCCCTCGTAGTCGCCGCGCACGGTCTTCGTCTCCGCCCCGGCGAGCAGGAAGCCGGTGGCCGCCGTGGTGTCGGCGCGGGCCAGTAGGCGGTGGATGTCGGCCGCGTCCTTGCTCAGCGGCTGGCTGTGCTGGACCACCCGGTCGGCGGCCTCCGCCTTGGTCTCCAACTGCCAGGCGGTCAGCGCGCCGAAGGCCACGGTCAGCACCGCGAGCACCGCCCCGGCCAGTCGCAGCCGGCCCGGCGCCGTCCGGGTGGCGTTCGCCAGCCGCGCCCGCAGGCCGGACAGGCCGCGCGGCGCGGGCCCGGCCGACGGCCGCCGGGCCGGCGCGGCGCCGGGTCCGGACACCGGGACGCCCCGGACGCCCGGCACGGCCGGTGCCGTGCCCGGCGGGCCGCTCGGCCGTGCCGGGACCACGGCGCCCGGTGCGCCGTTACCTACTGGTGTTGCCACCCGCCTCATCCTCCCCAGGGGTCGGGCCCGCTGTCCGGGGCCCGGCCGATGCCAGCAGTATGGCCGTGACTCCCCGTGGCCACACCCGAATTGCGCCGATCTTGAGCTTGCCCCGCGCGTGCCGCGTACGGGTCCCGCACGCTTCCGGGGCCCCCGCCGCCCGGCGGCCGGCGGTGAACCGTCCGACGCGGGATGCACCCTATGCGGTTCCTCGGACAGGCCGGAGCGGCGAGGTCCGGTTGCCGCGTCGGCGCTCGGGGAGCCGAGGACGGACCCCAAGGCCGGCGGCGGGGGCGGTCCCGCCGTGACGCCACCGGTCCCGGCTCGGTCGGTGCACCCGGTTTCGGCGGACACCCTCCGTACGATGGGCGGCATGCGCCTGCTTGGAACGATCACGCCCGACCGCCCGCTGCTCGTCGTCGCCGTGCGCGAGGAAGCCGCCCACCTCGACGACCGGCTGCCCGTCCTGCTCACCGGAATAGGGAAGATCAACGCCACCGCCGCGCTGGCCACCGTCCTCGCCCAGGGCGAGAAGCCGTCCGAGGTGATCAACCTCGGCACGGCCGGCGCGCTGCGCCCCGGCTGGGAGGGCACCCACCACGTCGTCCAGGTCATCCAGCACGACCTCGACACCCCGGCCCTGCTGGCGCTCACCGGCCGCAGCTACGGCGCCCCGCTGGTGGTCGGCAAGGGCGACGGGCCGGTGCTGGCCACCGGCGACCTCTTCGTCTCCGACCCGGCGGCCCGCGACCGGCTCGCCGAGCACGCCGACCTGGTCGACATGGAGGGCTACGCCGTCGCCGCCGTCGCCCACCGCTTCGGGGTGCCGGTGCGCCTGGTCAAGCACGTCAGCGACGAGGCCGGCGAGGGCGCGAGCCACACCTGGCGCGAGTCGGTCGACGCCTGCGCCCGCCACCTCGCCGACTGGGTCGTCGCGCAGGGCTGGTGACGGCGCGTCCCGGGGACGCGCGGCGCCGACCGGCGCGGGCGGGCGAGAGGGCGGTCGGCCTCCCTCTCGCCCGCCGCGTTCAGCCGCGGAACCTCGCCCGCCGCGTTCAGTCGCGGAACCTCGCCCGCCAGGTTCAGCCGCGGACCGTCGCCCGCCGCCTTCAGCCGCGGAACGCCGAGAGGTCCAGCGCCGCCAGCCGCTCCGGATCGGTGAGCACCTCGATCGCCGCGATCGCGCCGTCCACCACGGTGAACGCCATGACCGACAGCGGCCGCCCGCCCTCGCCGATCGCCACCGCGCCCGCGGCGCCGTTGACCAGCGCCGGGCGGGCGAACGGCGACAGCCCGCCCCACAGCACCGGCTGGTCGGCCACGGCGGTCGCGCCCGCCAGCACTACCGGGTGCCCGGCCCGCACCGCGCCGCCGTCCGAGCGCAGCACCACGCCCGGGGCGAGCACAGCCACCAGCGCGCCCAGGTCGCCGGCGCGGGCGGCCGCGAAGAAGCCGTCCACGGCGGCCCGCTGACGGCCCGGGTCCGGGTCGGGCGCCGGCGCCTGGTCCTGAACCCGGCGGCGGGCCCGGTCGGCCAGCCGGCGGGTCGCGGCCGCCGTCCGCTCGATCAGCGGGGCGATCTCGGCGAACGGCACCGCGAACAGGTCGTGCAGCACGAAGGCGACCCGCTCGGCCGGGGCCAGCGACTCCAGCACCACCATCAGCGCCAGGCCCACCGAGTCCCCGAGCAGCACCTCCTGCCCGGGGTCGGCCACCCCCTCGCGCCGCAGCAGCGGGTCCGGGATGCGCGTCGGGCCCGGCTCACCCGCCTCGGCCTCCGGCGGCTCCTCGCGGCGCAGCTCCCGGCCGCGCAGCAGGTTGAGGCAGACCCGCGAGACCACCGTGGTCAGCCAGCCGGGGAGGTTCTGCACGTCGGAGGCGTCGGTGCGGTCGTAGCGCAGCCAGGCCTCGTGGACGGCCTCCTCGGCCTCGCTCACCGAGCCGAGCATCCGGTACGCCACGGCCCGCAGCCGGGGCCGCTGCGCCTCGAACAGTGCGGCCCGCTCGTCCGGAGGTAATTTCTCGTCCACCGTGTCACATTCCTTCGCCGCTGGGGGTCAGAGCAACAGGAGCCACCCAACAACGGCTGCGCCGTGGAGATCAACTCCCCACCCGGGGCGAGTCGGAGACGAGGGCTGGCGAACACCCCCGATCGGCCGCCGTCGTGAGTGTCACCGCCGAGTTCTAGGCTGGCCGCCATGCCGACGACCCCGCTGCTCGACGTGATCCGCGCCAACCCCGCCGCCCTCGACTACCTGGCCTGGCCGGGCGACCTCAGCCTCGACCACTACCCGCACGTCGAGGAGGTGGTGCTCGCCTCCGGCGAGGCCCTGGAGCCGGTGGCCAAGGACGGCGCGGGCGGCACCTTCTTCCTGTGCGGGGAGGGCGGCGAGGAGCGTCCCGTCCTGTACGCCGACTCGGAGGGCGGCGCGGCGGTGCTGGCCGTCGGGCTGCCGGAGCTGGTCCGGCTGCTGCTGGCCGTGCCGTGGTGGCGGGACTGCCCGCGGCTGACGGTGGAGGAGAGCGCGGAGGCCGCGGAGGAGTACCTGGAGGACGAGCCCGGCCTGTACGCGGAGCGGGACGCGGCCGCCGCCGCGCTCGGCCTCGAAGTCCCGGGCGTGGCGGCGGCGTTGGCCCGGCTGCGGGAGGTCGCGGTCGGACTCGGGCCCGCGTACGTCCTGCTCAACGCCGAGGAGGGCGGCGCGTACGAGCCGTTGTTCCGGGCCTGAGCGGGTGGTCGTGCGGGTGGTCGTGCAGGCGGGTGGCATCAGCTATCCGGCCCCGGGCATACATGAAGGGTTGTCCGGCATCGGGTCGTGACGGCGGGAGACCGGCCCCGGATCCGACCGGGGGCGGCACGAGGAAAGAGGCGATCGTGGGCGAACTGGACGGCAGGACGGCACTGGTGACGGGCGGCTCGCGCGGGATCGGGCGGGCGGTGGCACAGCGGCTCGCCGCCGACGGGGCGCTGGTCGCGGTCCACTACGGCGGCAACGAGGCGGCCGCCGCGGAGAGCGTGGAGCTGATCGCCAAGGCCGGCGGCCGGGCGTTCGCGGTGCGGGCCCGGTTCGGCGAGAGCGGCGCGCTGGACCAGCTGTTCGAGGGCCTCGCCGCCGGGCTGGCGGAGCGCGGCGAGCCCGGTGGGGACGGCGGGGCAGGCCTGGACATCCTGGTCAACAACGCGGGCATCCACCTGGCCGGGTCGATCGGGCAGCTCACGGAGGAGGAGTTCGACCGGTTGATGGCGATCAACGTGCGCACGCCGATCTTCGTGATCCAGCGGGCGATTCCGCTGCTGCGGGACGGCGGGCGGATCGTCAACGTGGCCTCGGCGGCCACCCGGATCGGCTCCCCGGTGCAGATCGGCTACACCGTCAGCAAGACGGCGCTGGTGGCCCTCGCCGCACCGCTCGCCAACGAGCTCGGCCGGCGCGGAATCACCGTGAACACCGTCAACCCCGGCGTGATCCTCACCGACATGACGTCCCAGTGGACGGGCGTCCCCGAGGCGATGGCCGGGCTCGAATCGATCACCGCACTCGGCCGGATCGGCCAGCCGGAGGACGTCGCCGACGTGGTGGGCTTCCTGGCGGGCCCGCAGGGCCGCTGGGTGACCGGCCAGACCATCGACGCCTCCGGCGGCACCTTCCTCGGTCCGATCCCGCCCGCGTAATCCCTTGGGGTGTCGAAAGGTCGGCGGGGTGGCAGCCCTCAGCGCCGCCACCCCGTTCGCTTCTCGGCACGGAAGGTGGGGTTCATTGAGCCAAACCCCACCTTGGGGTGATGTGTTGAGGCAGCGTCAGAACGCCGACGGGGGCTGAAGGAGCAGATCGAGGACGGACGTCCAGTGCTCGTCGGGTGCGGTGACGATCACGTAGCCCTCCTGACCGGGGAGGCGGGGGATCAGGGCGCTGCGGCAGCCGTGGCTGTGGTGGATCTCGACGGGGACGGGCTCGCCGTCCAGGCGGATCTCGCCGGCGCTGATGGATTCGGGGTCGAGCGGGCCCAGGTGGTGGCGCGGGTCGATGCGGCCGGAGTTGCCGAGGAAGTTGAAGAGCTGTGATCCGGGGGTGGTCAGGGACTTCACCCGGAAGCCGTCGGGGACGGGCCGGGAGGTCTGGACGATCGCGATGAGCTCGCGTTTCAGGTGGTAGTTCAGATCGACGTGGCAGAGGTAGCCATCGCTGCCCATCCGCCCGAGGAGGACGAACCACTCGGGCGGCGCGTCGCGCAGGACGGCGATCCGCCCGCCCCACTCCTCGGCGGTCTCGCGGTCGGTGGGGATGTGGAACTTGCGCGGCTCGCTGCTGCGGAACACAGGGATCCCCCAACTGATCGGTGAAAAAAGGTTCTTGGGCCACCAGTAGACCCCGACATGCCCGCGCGCGAGTGAGTTCCCGCCCGGCGCCCGCCCGGGGTGGTCGTCCCATCCATCATGTTCCTCCGATCCCGTTGTCGACCTTCACGTAGGGTGCGATCAAGCGGTCCCCAAGCCGGGCTTCAGAAGCGGATCTTGGAGGCCATGGCCACATCCGCACACCCGAAGTCCCGGCCCATCGCCCGAAAGAGCTCGGCCGCGTGGTGACCGAACGGAGCCCAAGCGCCATGTCGGATACAACCTCCGCCGGCCCCGGCCCTCGTGAGGTCCTGGCCCGCTACCAGCGGGCGATGCTCGACAAGTCCGCAGACGACCTGGCCGATCTCTACACGGTCGACGCCGTCCACGAGTTCCCGTTCCTCTCCCCCGGTATGCCGGCGCGCTATGAGGGACGCGAAGAGGTCCGCGCGGGCTACCGAGCGGCCTGGGGGGCCAGCCCGGCGCAACCGCAGGAGATCCGCGAAGTCGCCGTACACGAGAGCACCGACCCCGAGGTGATCACCGTCGAGCAGGTCGTCACCGGGACCGTGACCACAACCGGCCGGACCTTCAGCATTCCCGGCCTCCTGGTGATCCGGGTCCGCAACGGCCGGATCGTGCACGTCCGCGACTACATGGACGGGCTCGGTGTGGCCCACGCGATGGACCGACTGGCCGCCTTGGTCACCAGCCTCAGCGACCGCCACTGAAACCCAGCGGCCAGGTGGCCAGCACCTTCGTCAGCGACGCCACGTCGTACACCGTGTCCGGGCCCGGTCGGGCGTCGCCGCACTCGGGGGCGACGACGCCGGAGGCCAGGTGGCCGGGCTCGGTGTCGTGGGTGCCGTGGGCGATGACGCCGCCGGGGACGGTGGTGTCGGCGGTCATCAGGTCCAGGCACTCGCGCAACTCGGCGAGCGCGGTCGGGTTCCACGGCACGGTGAGGGTCATGGCCGCTCCTGGTGGACAGTCAGCTGGTCTCCGGGAGCGGCCAACTTCGGCAGTGGACTGCTGCATCCGTGCCGCAGGTGGTACGTGCCTCGGATCGTAGAGGCGCCGTCGGCCGCCAGGCGCCGGCTGATCGGCGTGGCGGGCTGGTCAGCGTGCTGCTGGGGCCGGGTTCAGATCGGCAGGTCCCAGCCCGGCCCGGTCTCGCTGCCGATCCAGACGCGCTGCCCGGAGGGGGAGACGGTGATGCCGAACTCCTCCTGGTGGGGTTCGCCGGCTGCCCGCCAGGTCTCGACGGCCTGTTCGACCCGGTCCCAGAGGGGCAGTGGGCCGCGTTGGATCACGGTCCATCCGCCGCCGTCGGGGTCCGGCGTGGTCCGGGCCTGGGAGCCGGTGGCTACGTCGGAGAGGATCTGGTGGCCGTCCGCGCCCATGCGTTCGGCGGAGGGGGCGGCGAGTTGGGCGATCCAGCTGCCGGTCCAGGTGCCGATGACCGCGGGGTCGATGCGGGTCGGCCGCTCGGCGCCGGGCAGCAGGGCCAGGCTCGGGCGGGGCGGCCGGTCGTGCGGGCGGGCGATCATGAAGCTGGTGTGGCCGGGCAGGAACCGGCCGGTGGCGCTGCCGGGGCCGGTGACGGTGAGCAGGGCGAGGCCGGAGGCGTAGCTCCAGCCGGAGAGCGTGACGAGGATCTTGCCGCCGGGCTTCACCTGGTGCAGCCAGGGCAGGGGGAGGTAGCGGACCGCGCAGGTGGCGATGAGCCGGTCGTAGTCGCCGCCGTCGGGGTCCCCCCGAAGGCCGTCGCCGACGATCAGCCGGGGGGCGTAGCCGGTGGCCTTGAGCGCGGATGCGGCGGCCTCGGCCACCACCGGGTCGTATTCGATGCTGGTGAGGTGGGTGTCCCCGAGGCGGTGCGCGCCGAGGGCGGTCGAATAGCCGGTGCCGGTGCCGACCTCCAGGACACGGTGCCCGGCCCTGGTGTCGAGCTGGTGCCACATGCGCAGGACGAGGGAGGGGAGGGTGGACGAGGAGGTGGGCGAGCCGGGGACCGGGGCGCCGTCGACGTCGCGGGGGCGGGTCCGGCCGTCCAGCTGGGTGATCAACGTCCGGTCGGTGTAGATCCCGGCGAGCCACCCGGGCGAGGTGTCGAGCACCGCCCGGTAGCCGGTCGGTGAACTGCCCGGTACGGCCTCGAAGTAGGCGCCCGCGAAGGCCTCGCGCGGGACGGCCTCGGCGGCCTCGCGCCACGCCGGGTCGGTGAGCGCACCGTCCGAGGCGAGCCGGTCGACGAGGGCTGCGCGCAACTCGGTGGACTGGTTCACGGGTTGGGTCCCTTCTCTAGCTGGTTGGCGATGGCCTGGGCGATGGCGTCCGTCACCTGCTCGGGTTGCCAGGCCCATTGGCCGTTCGGGTTGCACTCCAGGAACTGCCAGGAGCCGTCGGGTGTCACGGCGAAGTCGAATGCGCCGTACACGAGGCGGAAGTCGGCGAGGTAGCCGGCGATGGACCGCGCGACGGGCGGGGGGACCGTGACCGGCGTGCAGGACATCAGGTTCTGCCGGCGCCGCCAGTCGAGGTCCGGGCTGGCGATCCGGAGCCCGAACAGCCGGTCGCCGACGGCCGTCACCCGGGCGTCGAACGCCTTCACCACCGTGGCCTGGAACAGGTGGGGGCAGACGGCGACCGCGTCGGTGATCTCGCGGGGTTCCACCTCCCGCACCCACACCGTCCGGGGCGTTCCGTTCACGGTGTACGACGTGTTCCACAGCGGTTTGTAGACGACCCCGCCGGTGTGCTGGGCAGCAAAGGCGCGCGCCTCCGCCGGGTCGTTCGTGATCAGGGTGTCCGGGAGCGTGAACCCGAGCCGCTGCGCGCTGGCCAGTTGCGCCGGTTTGTACTCCGCGGCCCGATTGTGCCAGGGGTGGTTGACGTAGTGCGCCCCCGGAAGGGAGGCGAGGATGCCCCCGGCACCCCACAGGGACTGCGTGGCGGCGAAGCGCCGGTCCTGGCCGTGCAGTTCGGGCGGTCCCTCGTAAGGGGAGGGACGTCGGACCCAGACCGAGCGCACGTGGGTCAGGTCGAGTTCCCGGCTCGGGGTGCGCAGGGTGCCCCGTCGGCCGCCCGTGCGGTACGCGGCGGTCAGCGAGGCACCCGTGTGCAGGTCGGTGCCGGGGTCGAGGCGAAGCACGCGAACGCGGCGCTGCGCGAGGATGCGCAGGACCACGTCGGTGGTCACGTCGTGAGGGTTGGTCAGCACCAGCACCGACCCGCGTTGGTGGGTCATCAGCCGGCGCTCTGGTCCTGGTCGTAGGACTCGGTGGTGTCCGAGTCGGTGGACCCGCCCGGTCCGGCCCCGTCACCGGGCCTGGTCGTGGTGGGCGTGAGGCCGCTGGTGCTGGTGCCGTGAGCGCCGAACTCGACCGTGCGGCCGCTGCCGTCCACGATCACGGCGATCTGCGTGTCGGGGTCGATGACGGGGGTGCCCGAGGGGACCGTGGTGGTCTCCGGGAAGGGGCGCATCCTGGTCGTGCCCCACGGCGGGGCGAGGGTGTGTGCCATCTGGCGTCTCCGTTTCGGTGTGTCGGTGTGTCGGTGTGTCCGGTGTGTCCGGTGTGTTGCGGGGCCGCGCCGGGACGGACGGCGGAGATCGGCCTGTTCGACGCCCGATGCTCCTGTAACGCGCTGGCGGGTCGAGGGTGTTGGGGCGGCGCGTCAGCATGGCGTGGCGGCCTTGGCGCGGGTGCGGCAGTGGGTGAGGGCGGGTTTAAGGCGGGGGTCGGGGTTGGGGGTGGTGGTGAGGAGTTCGCCGGCGGTGGTGAGGGTGGTCCAGTAGTGGGTGGGGTCGCCGGTGGTGGGGTGGGG
>NZ_JBFBHW010000057.1:0-53490 GCF_040685395.1 Kitasatospora sp. NPDC088779
TGCCCCGCCTGCCCGTACGTCGAGAAGGCGCCCGCGTCGTTGTCGCCGACCATCACGATCAGGCCGGGGCCCACGATGGCGAGCAGGGTCTTGAGTCTTGCGGACAGGCCGTGGCGCGGCGTGGTGTCGTCGAGCCGGATGGTGCCGAGCGCACCCTTGATGTCGCCGACGTGGGCGTCGTCCAGTACCGCTGAACGCGGGGCGGGGACCTTGGAGTTGAGCGTGGCGTTGGTGGTCATGACGATCCTCCCGTGGGCCCCGGGGCAGGCGGGGCGATCGGGGGCGCACGGCGGCGATCCCCCTGCGGACGGGCGCGGCGCATCGCCACCCGGCGGTGCGGGCCCGTTCGGGCACGGCGAAGCCGGGTGTTGAGGTGATGTACCGTCAGAAATGTTCGCAGGGAGGGTCGTTACCGCGTGCCGGGAGTGTGCGAGGACAGGCGGGGGTAGGGGCAACTGTGGCCCGGACTACTGCAATCCATGTCTCTCGCCTCCTCCCGGTCGACGCACCCCGTGGTGCGTGTGATCGACGCGGCAAGGAGTTCGCCGGCGCGCGAAGCGACCGCCGGTTCACCCCAACTCGTCAGAGCTTTGGCACTCCACGGCGTGTCCAGCCCGGTCGGGCCGGAAGCCACTTCGGATCAACCCTTAGGTCGGGAAGATCTGTCCTAACCCTGGGCGTCTCTCGACGTCGTCGGATCAGTGGCCTGTGTCCGTGAAGAAGCCTCACCGAACGAGGTGCCTTCTTCAAACCTCCAGAAGCATAGACCGCGCGGAGGCCGATACTTGCGTACTTGGTAGAACCTTTACCTTCTGTCTCCGGTCGTCCCGGCCGAGGCGCGGCGGGGGGTGGCGGGGGGCGGCGGGGCGGATCGGGTGACGTGGGGTTTTGCCGCCGGGCCGCCACGGAACGACTTCCCACCGCATCGGCAGCAGCACCAGGTTGCGCCCGAATCCGAGGGGTGGCATGGCGTCCGCAGGCTCCCAGGGTGGTCCCCGGCAGGCGCGGGCCCTCGTGCTCGCCCGCCACGCGAAGCTGTGGCTCGTCCCGAGCATCCTGTGCGGCCTGCTGGCCGTGGTGCTCTCGCTGCTCTACATGGGCGGCATCCTCAACCCGACCGGGCACCTGCACCGGCTCCCGATCGCCCTGGTGAACGCGGATCAGGGCCCGCCGCCGCCGGGCCGGGCGGAGACCCTGGGCGCGCGGCTCAGCCGGGAGATCGTCGCCGGGACGCCCGGCAGCACCGTCGACTGGCGCCAGGTCGACCAGGCCGAGGCGATGGACCAGCTCTCCACCGGGAAGGTCTACGGCGCGCTGCTCGTCCCGCAGGCGTTCACCGCCGACGTGGCGGCACTGACCACCGGCCGGGCCACCGAACGGCCCACCCTGACGGTGCTCACCAACCCCGGCCTCGGCAGCCTCGGCTCCTCGCTGGCCTCCCAGATCACCCAGTCCGCCGCCCACCAGGCCTCGCTGGCGCTCGGCAAGGAGCTGACCGCGGCCGCGCCGCCGTCCGGTTCCGCCGGCTCCGGCTCCGGCACGGGCACCAGCGCCACCGCGCGGCTGCTGCTCGCCGACCCGCTCGCCGTCACCACCCGGGTCGGCCACCCGATCGGCGCCCACAGCGGGCTCGGCCTGAGCGCCTTCTACTACACCCTGCTGGCCGTGCTGACCGGCTTCATCGGCGGCAACATCATCCACAACGGCGTCGACACCGCGCTTGGCTACAGCGACAGCGAGCTCGGCCCCTGGCACACCCGGCGCCCGACCGTCCCGATCACCCGCACCCAGACTCTGCTGCTGAAGATGGTCATGACGGCCGGCATCATGCTGCTCACCACCACCCTGGTGATGCTCTGCTCGGTCACCGTCCTCGGCATGGACGCCCCGCACCAGGCGCTGCTCTGGGTCTTCGCCTACTGCGCCAGCCTCGCCGTCGGCCTCGGGGTCCAGGCGATCAACGCGGCGTTCGGCGGGATCGGGCAGCTGGTGTCCATGTTCGTCTTCATCGCGCTGGCGCTGCCCTCCTCGGGGGCGACCATCCCGCTCCAGGCGGTGCCCGGCTTCTACCGCTTCCTCAGCGTCTTCGAGCCGATGCGCCAGCTCAGCGACGGCATCCGGGCGATCCTGTTCTTCGACGCCCGGGCGGACGCGGGCCTGGCCCGGGGCTGGACCATGATCGCGGTCGGCGTGCTGCTCGCCCTGGCCTTCGGCTTCGGGATGACCCGGTACTACGACCGCAAGGGCCTGCACCGCTGGACGCCGCAGCCGTCGGAGTAGGCGTTCAGGAGTGGGCGTTCAGGAGTGGGCGCCGTCCTCGGTTCCTACGCCTTGGTGACGGTGACCTTGAGGTGCTTCATGATCGGCTGGTCGCTCTGGGTGCTGTGGTCGGCGATCGCGCACAGCACGTTCATCTCGGGCATGTAGCCCGCCGCGCAGCCGCGCGGGATGTCGTACGGGATCGCGAGGTAGCCGTTCAGGGTGCGGGTGCTGCCGTCCTTCGCGGTGCTGGTGATGTCGACCGGATCGAACTCGGCGATGCCGCGCTCGCGCATGTCGTCGGTGTTCAGGAAGACCAGCGTGCGCAGGTTCCGCACGCCCCGGTAGCGGTCGTTGTCGGAGTAGATCGTGGTGTTCCACTGGTCGTGGGAGCGCATGGTGCCCAGCGCCAGGGTGCCCGGGGCGGGGACGACGTCGGGCAGCGGGGCGGTGGAGAACTCGGCCCGCCCGGAGGGGGTGAGGAAGACCAGTTCGCGGGCCGGCTGCTTGATCCGGAACCCGAGGGGCAGCCGCACCCGGCGGTTGAAGTCCTCGAAGCCGTCCAGGGCCCGGGACATGGTGTCGCGGATGCGGTCGTAGTCCTCGATGTACCACTCCCACGGTGTCCCGCTGTCCGGCAGCGCCGCGCGGGCCATCCCGGCGACGATGGCGGGCTCGGACAGCAGGTGCGGGGAGGCCGGGCGCTTCATGCCGACGGACAGGTGCACCATGCTCATCGAGTCCTCGACCGAGGTGCTCTGCACCCCGCCGCGCTGGTGGTCCTTCTCGGTGCGGCCCAGGCACGGCAGGATCAGCGCCCGGCGGCCGTGCACCAGGTGGCTGCGGTTCAGCTTGGTGCTCACCTGGACGGTCAACTCGCAGCCGCGCAGCGCCTCGTGGGTGTAGGGCGTGTCGGGCGCGGCGAGCGCGAAGTTGCCGCCCATGGCGACGAAGACCGTCACCTCGCCGCGCCGCATCGCCTCGATGGCGGAGACGGTGTCCAGGCCGTGCGCGCGTGGCGGGTCGATCCCGCAGGCCTCGGCGAGGCGGTCCAGGAACTCGGGTGAGGGGCGGTGGTCGATGCCGCAGGTGCGGTTGCCCTGGACGTTGCTGTGCCCGCGCACCGGCGACGGGCCGGCGCCCTCGCGGCCCAGGTTGCCGCGCAGCAGCAGGAGGTTGACGATCTCCCGCACGGTGTCCACGCCGTGCTCGTGCTGGGTGACGCCCAGGCACCAGCTGACGATGGAGCGGTCGGCGTCGCGGTAGACCCGGGCGGCCTTGAGGACCTCGGCCCGGCCGAGCCCGCTCTGCCGCTCGATCTCCTCCCAGGAGGTGGCCCCGCACAGCGCGCGGTAGGCCTCGAACCCGGTGGTGTGGCGCTCGATGAACTGCCGGTCCAGGGCCCGGGGGTCGGCCGTGGCCTGCTCCAGGATCGCCTTGGCCATGCCGCGCACCAGTGCCATGTCGCCGCCGATGCGCGGCTGGAGGTTCAGCGTGCTGGTCTTCGTGGACTTGAACAGCGCCATGTCCACGAAGTCGTGCGGGACGATGGTGCGGGTCGCGGCCGCCTCGATCAGCGGGTTGATGTGCACGATCTGCGCGCCGCGGAGGTGCGCGTCGGCGAGGGCGGTGAGCATCCGGGGCGCGTTGGAGGCGGCGTTGACGCCCATGATGAACAGCGCGTCGGTGACCTCCCAGTCCTTGAGGTCGACCGTGCCCTTCCCGGTGCCCAGCGAGGCCTGGAGGGCGCGTCCGCTGGCCTCGTGGCACATGTTGGAGCAGTCCGGCAGGTTGTTGGTGCCCAGTTCGCGGGCCATCAGCTGGTAGAGGAAGGTGGCCTCGTTGCCGAGCCGGCCGGAGGTGTAGAAGGCGGCCCGGTTCGGGTCGTCCAGCTCGCGCAGGGTGCGGCCGACCAGCTCGAAGGCGTCCTTCCAGCTGATCGGGACGTAGTGGTCCGAGGCGGCGTCGTACACCATCGGCTCGGTGAGGCGGCCCTGGTCCTCCAGCGCGAAGTCGCTCCACCCGGACAGCTCGGTCACCGAGTGGGCGGCGAAGAACTCGCGGCCGACCCGCTTGCGGGTCATCTCCCAGGTGACGTGCTTGATGCCGTTCTCGCAGATGTCCAGGTGCAGGCCCTTGGTGTCGTCCGGCCAGGCGCACCCGGGGCAGTCGAACCCGGTGTTCTCGTGGTTCATCCGCATGATCGCCCGGGGCCCGTCCACGTACGCGCCCTCCTTCACCAGGAAGCGCGTCACGCTCTTCGCGGCACCCCAGCCGGCGGCCGGGTGGTGGTACGGCGCGAACTGCGGCGGCCCGACGGGGTCGGGGCCCACGGCCGGCTCGTCCCGGGCGGGGCGGTTCCGGGCGGCGTGGTTCTGCGCGGAGTCGTCCCGCGCGCGGCCGTCGGGGGAGTTCACGAAGCCCTCCGTCCGCCGACCGACAGCACGACCGCGCTCGCCGCGCCGTTCGGCGCCTCGTAGTTCACGGTCTCCCCGGCATGCCGCCCGAGCAGCGCCCGCCCGAGCGGGCTGTCTGCGGTCACCAGGGTCTCCTCCCGCACCTCGGCGAGCTCCGCCACCTCGACGGTCTCCTCCACCCCGTCCGCGAACCGCACGGTGACGGTGGAGCCCACCCCCACCACCTCCGTGGACGGCGGCCCGGCGGCGGCCCCCTCGCGGACCCGGGCCTCCAGCTCGGCGATCCGCTCGTCCAGCCGGGCGACGTCGTCGGCCCGCTGCAACTCGTCCGCCGCGTCCGCCCGGTCGCCGACGTCCTCCCCGCGCAGCGTCCCCACCACTTTCGCCCGCTCGCCGCGCAGCTCGGCCAACTCCTCCTGCACGGCGCGCAGGGCCTCGGCACTGATGGGCTCGGGACCGTCTGTCATGGCTGCTCCCGGGTCGTTCGCGGAACGCTCAAGCACGGGTCGCTTCCATTACCCCACCACCCCGCACCCCCGGCAAATCCGCCGTGGGCGAGGCTCCTCCTTCCGAACTCCGGACTCTTGTTTCCTCCTCTGCTACAGCTCAGGAACCCACGTACTCTTCCATAGCCACCGCCGATGGCCACCCGGTACGCGCCCTGGATCAGAGCTGCAGGCCGGTCATCATCGCGTGGCTCGGGTGCTGGCGCGACCCGTACGGAGGTGAACCCGCCCTTTCCTTGGAGCCCCGAGGCCATGTGACCAGTGCGATCTGCGGATCGTCCTTACGGTGCCCGAAGAAGAGGAGCCCGCGGACGCACAGACCGCCCCAGTCTGTGCCGTTGCTCCGTGCGTGCTCCAACGCCGGAGCGGGGCGATGTGTACGGAAAGATCCGAAGGGGGTAGACGCCCCGAGGTGTCGCACTAGGCTGGGGGCTACCTGGTAAATGGAGCAATGTCGAGGACCGTGGACCGCGCCGTGCCCGCAGTGTCGGGCGCCGGTCGCGGAGTCCCTGTCCCCCGAGTAGCAGGAGCCGATGCCGTGGCCAGTGGCACATCAGTGGAGACGCCGCAGGCATGGACCCCGCCGCCCGGGTCCTGGGCATCGTCGGCGGCCAACCGGCGGAGCATGGTGGGCAACCGCAGCCGGGACACCCAGCCGGAGCTCGCGCTCAGGCGGCTCGTCCACGCAGCCGGGCTCCGGTACCGGGTAGCAGCGAAGCCGCTGCAGGGCATGCGGCGCAGTGCCGACATGGTGTTCCGCCCGGCCCGTGTCGCGGTGTTCGTCGACGGCTGCTTCTGGCATGGGTGTCCGGAGCACTTCGTCCCCCCCAAGACGAACCCGGACTACTGGCGCGAGAAGATCGGCCGCAACGTCCAGCGTGACCGGGATACCGATGTCCGGCTCGCGGCTGAGGGCTGGCTCGTCCTGCGCTTCTGGGAGCACGAGGCGGCGGAGGCCTGCGCGCCGGCCGTGGTCGAGAGCGTCCGGCACCGGCGCGCAGGAGACGCCGTCAGCTGACCTTGCCCCGGTGCTGGGCGAAGTAGTCGTGCCGTGCATGGTCCTGCTGGCCGACGAAGGCCCTGAACTCGCCGAGCCGGTAAGCCAGCTCGCCGGAGTTGCGGGCCGTCTTCTCTACGTGAAAGTCACGCTCGATGTGGGCGATGCGCCGCTCGATCTCCGGCAGGGGGAGCCTCTTCCCGCCGGACTTCATGATGAGGTCGGCCATCTTCTGGGCGGTGAGGGACCTGTCCGGATGGTGGCGGAGCAGCAGATAGACCGGGTCGAGGTCGGGGCGGACCCACTCGACAGAGTCGGAGCGCTTCTTCTCTTGGCGCAGAGCGCTCGCGATCGCCCTACCGAGGGCCTCCGCGACGGGCGGTGGGAAGGCGTTGCCGATCTGGCGGTAGACAGTGGTCTTACGGCCCTGGAACTCCCAGTAGTACTTCTCGCCGTACCAGCCTTGGATCCGGGAGACCATCTTCGTGGTCAGGCGGGGCAGGTGGCTGCCGTCCTTCCCGGAGTCCGGGGCGGCGTCGGCGACGCCCATCGCATCGACCCCGAGCTCGAGCCAAGCGGCTTTGGCCCGGGTCGGGCCGAGGTCGGCGCCGCCGTGCTTCTTGGAGCCGCCGACGATGGTGGGCGCGATGGCTGAGGCCTTCCCGACCCAGGCCTCCACGTGCTCCTCGGCCCAGCCGTTCGCCCCCATGAGGTCCTTGAGAAGTTCGCCGACAGTGGGAGCCTTCACCTTGGAAGGCTCAGGCCAGTGGAAGTACTCGGCGAACTCCTTCTGGAGGGCGATCAGGACGAACCGTGGCCGCAGCTGGGAGACGCCGAACTGGTGGGCCTCCAACAGGCGCCACTCCCCGACGTACCCGGCGTCGTGGAGGAGTTCGAGGATGTGCTGGCGGTAGGCGGAGAACCGGTTGCCGCTCAGGCCCTTGACGTTCTCCAGGAGCAGTGCCTTCGGCTGGATGTCCCTGCACAGGTGCACTGCCCAGGCAAACAGGTCCCGCTCGTCGGTCGCGCCGAGTTGGTTGCCGGCGATGCTGAATGGCGGGCAGGGGACGCCTCCTGCGAGAAGGTCGACGTCCTTGTGTGCCCCGGGGTCCCAGAGCGATGTGTCGGCCACGTCCCCGACCTTGACGATGGCGTCCGCTTCTCGCTTGGCGTCCTCCTCGCTGGTGCCTTCGGCCTCGATGAGCCGCGCGAGGTTGTGGCGGAGGGTCGCCGCGGCGTTCTGGTCGAGTTCGAGGGCGAGCTTGTGCGTGAATCCGGCATTGTGCAGGCCTAGGGACTGCCCGCCCGCGCCGGCACAGATCTCGACCACCTCAAGGCGCTCAGATGCCATGAGACCTCCTCTCGGTGGCGCCGCACTGAGGCGGACGCCGACGTGTTCCTTTGCCAGTAGCAGCCGACTACCCGCTGCCGCTGTTGGCGACAGCCGTGTCGGCACGTGCCCGGAAGCCGGTTGGGCCGTGCCTGCGGGCCATCCTGGGACTGGTGTCACCAGCAGAACCAGAAGCGTAGGCGACAGCACTGACACAGCCCAAAACGCCGGACTCAGGCGGGTCAGGTATCCGATGGCGGAAACTAGCGCGAGGCGTCGTCTGGTCCTGTTCCTCCAGCGTGGATCGCCTGGGGCGGAGGGGGCCTGCCACGCAACGGTAGGGCGGGTAGGAACTATCAGGGCGACTCCGCTCCGTAATTGCGTCTTGACGGGTTCCGCCCGTGTCGACAGGATGGTGAGCCCGCAGTTGGGGAGGGAATGAGGACGCGTGGGCCAGGCAGATCTACCGCTGGTGGAGCAGTTCCGTTCCTGGATCCTCCCTGACAGTGGCTTGGCGGCGGCGGATCGGAAGGCGTTCTTCGAGGGTGCCCTCGTTGTGCTCGACACCAACGTGATCCTCAGCCTGTACGAGTACAACCCTGTGGTGCGAAACCAGGTCCTGGCTGCGCTGGAGCAGATCTCCGCCCGCCTGTGGCTGCCGTATCAGGTCGGCCAGGAGTTCGTCCGCGGCAGGCACCGGGTGCTCGTCGAACGCGACAAGGAGCTCCGTGGGGCGGCCTCGGAGGTGGACCAGCATCTGCAGAGGGCCCGCCAGGCTGTACTGGACGCCAGTGCGCACGTGAAGCGCCTGCTGCTGAAGTACGCCAACGACGACGCTGCGCGGACCTGCCTGGACGAGACGATCAATGAGCCGGCCGTGAAGGCGCTGCTGCGCGACTGGCAGGACCTGCTAAAGGAGCATGTCAAGCAGCTGAAGTCCGGGCACGACCTCAAGCCTGCCGCGATCAAGTCGGATGATCCCGTCCTCCCGAAGGTGGCAGCCCTGTTCGGCGACCGCATCGCCCCTCCCACGGCGTACCCGGTACAGCAGCAGCGGCTTGAAGAAGCCCTCGCGTTCCGCTTCCCGAACAAGATTCCGCCGGGATTCGCTGACCGAGGGAAGGGAAATCCGCTGGACCAGGTCGGCGATTATTTCATCTGGGCTGAGATCCTGGATAAGGCGGCCGCACCAGAGGTGAACCGCGTCCTGTTCGTATCGGCTGATGCGAAGGAGGACTGGTACGAGAAGCTCGACGACGGTACGAAGCGTCCGTGGCCGCAGCTCTTTGTCGAGCTGCGGCAGCGGACTGGTGCGGAGCTTTGCATGGAACAGCCGAGGCAGTTCTTCCAAGGCATCGAGGAGTTCCTCGCACCGAGCATGGAGCTCACCAGTGCCACTTACGACGAGATCGACCGGGCTGCGGAGGCGGTGGCGCAGCGTACTGTCGAGGACCCCCCTGAGGTCACGGACGGCAGTGCCCACACCGTCACGCCGCCGGACGGACTGGCTGTCGAGGCATACCGGGCATCGGGTCTCACGACCCGGATGGCCAGGCAGCTTGCAGTGTCGGACCAGCGCCGCCACTTCCAGTGGTGGCTGATCGGGGTGACGGCCGAACTCGGATTCCGTGTCCCCTCCGACGGCGAGCCGCTGGTGGATGTCTGCGCGGCAATTCGGTCGGAGGTCCGCCCAGCACCCGAGTGGCACCCAGGAACGGCACTCGCGCAGGGCGAGTGGCCCTACCGCAGCGATACCTGGGTGGCCCCGTGGTTCGTGCAGTTGGTGCGTGAGCTTGGCGAGACCGACCGTCTGCCGCTGCAACGGCTGGCCGCGCGCCAGGTGCAGCTGAGGGCCTGACTGACGTACCTGCCCCGAGGCTCGTCACAGGCCGATGCGCCGTGACGCGGGCCGACTACTCAACCTTGGACACGGAGCCGACCAGACGATGGCGCACAAGCAGATCGACATCACCCCCAATCCCCGGGTGCTCGTGGCGCTCACCCGCACCCCGATCCTCCCTATCGACGCGCTCAGCGAGCTCATCGACAACGCCGTCGACTCCTTCCGGACCGCCGCCACCTCGGGCACTCCCTCGGCAGTCCGCCAGGTGATCATCGAGGTCCCCGGGTCTGCCGAGGTCGCACGGGGCGAAGGGATGATCCGCGTGCGCGACACCGGACCGGGCCTTACCGAGGAGCAGATCGCCAATTCGATGCGGGCCGGCTACACCTCCAAGAACCACTTCGACACCCTCGGCCTCTTCGGTATGGGCTTCAACATCGCCACCGGGAAGCTCGGGCGCATCACACGGGTGATCTCCGCGCGTGACGAGGACGACCACGCGGTCCAGGTCACGCTCGATCTGCCCGAGCTCATGCAGTCCCAGACCTTCTCCGCGGAGGCCGAGCAGATCGAGAAGCCGGCGGGCCTGCGCCACGGAACCGTGGTGGAGATCCGGGGCTGGTGGCCCGACGGGGACGCCAACAGCGGATTCATCCGTGAGCTCGCAAGGATGTCGAAGAAGACGCTGCGCAGTCGGCTTGGGCGCCGGTACGCCACCCTGCTGCGGCCGGGCGCGGCCAATCCGGTGGTCATCACCGTCAACAACGAGCGCTGCCAGCCCTTCGAGCACTGCGTCTGGTCTCCGGAGCGCTTCGTCGAGCGGAGGGCCCACGGCAAGATTCCCGCCCGGATCAGCTTCGACCAGGTGATCAGCAGCGCGCGGCGCTGCCTCCATGATGGTACCGACTTCGGCGAGCACGAGGCCTGCCCGCGCTGCGGAGCAGTGGAGAGCCGGGAAATAAACCACCGGGTGCATGGGTGGGTAGGTATCCAGCGCTTCGACGACCAGAATGACTTCGGGATCGACCTGATCCGTAACGGGCGGGCCATCCGACAGGCGGAGAAGGCGGCATTCTTCGAGTTCTCCGATGAAACCACCGGGCGCGCCGAGCGTGAGTACCCAGTGGACCAGCAGTACGGCAGGATCGTCGGCGAGGTCCACCTCGACCAGGTGCCGGTGGATTTCCAGAAGCAGCACTTCCAGCAGGCTTCCGACGAGTGGCAGGAGGCCGTCGGCTTCCTGCGTGGAGGCTCGCTTCTGCCGAACAACTGGACCGACGGAGGGGTGAACGACTCGCCGGTGTCGCTGCTCTTCCAGGGTTACCGCAAGGTCCGTAACTTCGGCCGCGGCGACATGTACATGGGCCAGTACAACCCCGCCAAGGGCAAGGCCGACCGGATCCCCCGGAGCGTCGAGGAGGACTACTACCGGCGCTTCCTCGACCGGCTGCCTGGCTACTACGACGACGTGAAGTGGTGGGAGCTCGTTGAGACGGCTGGAGAGCCGCCGATCCAGGTACTCCCTGAGTGCCCGGAGTGCGGTTTCCAGAACACGCCGACGGCCGAGGAGTGTGGTGGCTGTGGCCAGGTGTTCGACGGCAAGCCGTGCCTGGACGCCGGATGCGGTAAGCAGATACTGCGCTCGGCGACGGTGTGCCCGCACTGCGGCACGTCCCAGGTGCCAAAGGTACAGCTGCCGTGGAAGTGCACCTTCTGCGCGAAGGAGAACAAGGCGGGCGCTGAGCGCTGCGAGGCGTGCGGGCACGTCAAGGACGCGGCCCACCCCGCGAGCCCGGCGGCACTGGACTCGGTGTCCTCTGACGCCGAGGAGCTCGGCGCGGACCAGCTCGCCGTCGTGCTGGCAGACGGGAAGACGAGCAGTCCACTGAACGTCCGGGTGCGTACGACGCACCGGCCGATCCTCCCGGCCTTCGGGCAGGCCTCGGTCCCCCTTGTCACGTGCGCGGACACGCGGCAGATCACCATCTACATCGACCCGACCCATGCGGTGTTCACGGCGATGGGGCTGCGGCCGGAGTTTCTGATCGCGACCGAGGCCGCCCAGTTCCTCCACTCCCTCCACCGCAACCTGCAGAGCCGACCCGGGCACACCGTGGCGGTGCTCACTGCAGAAGTCCTCAGGAAGGGGTGGGGCGATGCGGTGACAGACAGTGCCGACGGTGTCCGGACCGCGATCAAGTCGCTGTTCGACCAGATCACGGAGCGGATCCTGAGAGCGCCGTACGCGGACAGCTTCTACGACGAGCTCGACGACGCTCAACAGATGGCGCTCGCCGACTCCATGATCAAGTCCGGGGCGGAGCTCACGGAGCTCGGACGCCTCAAGGCCACTGGCGGATACCTCCGCTACTGCGACCGCGAAACGGTCACCGCTTTCTTCGCCCGTCACGCGGAGGGCTGGTTCAACGGCCTGGTCTGGGAGGACCCGTGGCCCAGCGAGAGCGAGGCGGGACTGGTGATCGCCCGGAAGCTGCAGGAAGACCTCAAGGTCAAGTACCTGCGCTGCCTTGAGGACTGCGCTTCGTACCTTCGCTACGACCAGCCGGAGCGGCTTATCGTCGTCCGGGCGCGGGCAGCCGTCGACTTCCTGGCCGGAAAGTTCGCATGACCCAGCGCATCGTCACCGACCTCAACCTGGCCGGGACCGGATGGCAGTCCTTCGAACGGGTCGTGCAGCGCCTCATCATGGCCCGCGGCTACTCGGGGGTCCAGCTCGCCGGGGCCTCCGGCGACGGCGGAGCCGATGTGGTCGGCAGCCTCAACGGGCGGCGCTGGTTGTTCCAGATGAAGCGTTGGCGGTCTCCGGTGGGGCCCGAGGTCATCGCCCAGACCGTCGACGCCTGTCGGCGCTATGACGCGGACATCCCTGTGGTCGTCAGCCTGAACGGGTTCGAAGCCTCGGTCAGGGCCCAGCACGAGCAGCTCGCCGGGAAGGGGATTCCCCTGCAACTGTGGGACCGGCGCGCGCTCCAGCGGCAGGCCGAGCGCGTCCCGGAAGCTCCGCCGGCGCTCCGGAACCCGGATCGCTTCCAGCTTCGCGCCTACCAGGAACGGGCCGTCGACGGGCTGATGGACGAGCTGGTGAACGGGGCCCGCAGCGCGCTCATCGTGCTCGCGACGGGGCTCGGCAAGACCTACGTGGCAGCCGAGTTCCACCGGCGTGCCCGGGCTCTGCGGCCCGGCACGAGGACGCTGGTCCTGGCGCACCGGAACGAGCTCGTCTACCAGCTCGAGCGCGCATTCTGGCCGCTGCTTCCAGCCTCGGCGGCCACCGGGGTATGGAACGGCTACGAGCGTCCGGATCGGGACGCGCTCAACGACCTGGACGTCGTGTTCGCCTGTGTGGACAGCGTCGCCACCGCCGTCAAGTCAGGGCGAGGCCTGCCCGAGTTCGGCCTGGTCGTCGTCGATGAGTGCCACCACCTCGGGACCACCGCCTACGACGCGGTGCTCGGCGAGCTGTCGGCCGCCGATGGTGGCGCGTTCCTCCTCGGGATGACCGCGACGCCCTGGCGCCCCGACGGGAAGTCCCTGCGCACCTGGTTCGACTATCCGGTCGTGGACATCGACATGGTGCGCGGACTCCGCGAGGGATACCTTGCCAACGTCGACTACCGGATGTTCACCGACAACATCGACTGGGACGGGCTGGCGGCCGGGCTCGCCGAAACCGCCCTCGCGCTCACCCCTCGGGGGATCAACCGTACAGTCTTCATCGACGAGTGGGACGACGCAGTCGTCGACCGCCTCTCCGAGGCGTGGGCCGAGCAGGAGAACCCGAGGGGCATCGTCTTCTGCGGGACTATCGATCACGCCGAGCGGATGGCGGGCCGGATCAACGCGCTCGGGTTTACCAGCGCAGAGGTGATCGCCTCCCGGACGGCGCAGGGCAAGGCGGTGGACGCGGCCACTCGGAACCGCATCCTGTGGGACTTCACTGACGGCCGCACCGGTGTCCTGTGCGCGGTTGACGTCCTGAACGAGGGTGTGGACGTCCCGGACGTGAACATCGTCGTCTTCCAGCGGGTCACCCACAGCCGGCGGATCTTCGTTCAGCAGCTCGGCCGAGGGCTGCGTCTTGCCCCCGGGAAGGAGAAGGTGATCGTCCTGGACTTCGTTTCCGACATCCGCCGCTTCGCCGCCGGCCTGAGTCTGCAGGACTCACTAGGCGCCAGGGGGGGCGTCGTTCGCGACCCCAGGGTGAAGATCGGTAGCGAGGTCAGGTTCATGCGGGCCAACCGCGCCGACCAGAAGGGCGAGCAGTTCCTCCGCGAATGGCTCGACGACCTTGAAGCCGTCGAAGACGCCGGGGAGGATGTGCACATCCTCCGCTATCCACCCGACAGCTCGATCACGGCTGCGGCGAAACGATAGGAAGTTGAACGTGCCCAACCAGCATCCCGACCCTGCGGCCGACTGGCACCAGCTCAGGCCGGACACCCTCCTCGCGGTCGAAGGCGTCGTCGGTCTACTGAAGCAGGACGATGCCGATGCGCAGAACCTCCTCGACGCCTACCTCTACGCCAAGCGCCTGCTGGCCGAGTCCATGCAGGCCCTGGCACGGACCGACCTGCCCGCGAAGTGCGCCACCTTCAGGGACCTCCGCGCGCAGCTGGCCGAGCGGATGGCGGAGGAGTACGGGGGACGGATTCCTGAGAGGTACCTGACTGTCCCGTACGGCAGCCGTACCCACGAGGAGCTGTTCGCGACGCTCCTGCGGCGGCTGGGGCAGCCGGTGACCGCTGCGCTCCTGCGCGTCGTGACCAGGGAAGCGGTCCACACCGAACGCCGAACCCGCGAACTACGGGAGCTCGGCCTCGACATCGTCACCAGCCGGGAGGGCGGGAACGACGTCTACACCCTTCGGTCGCTCGAGCTCGACACCACGCTGATTCCAACGATCATTGCCAACAACCTCAGGGACAGGAAGGCGCCAGGGCATGAGAAGGCGGCGGTCCTGGCCGTGCTGCCGACAGCGTCCGGCTGACTGGTGCCAGCCCCGGTAGGCCTGTGCCCCGACGTGGTGGGTGACAGCGCGGCGGGGCACGGGGACCCGGCGCGGAGGTGGCGGTGATCACCTTCGGGGCGAGGCCTGGTCGGTGTGACGGGCGGGGCGGCCGGGCCGGGCCGGGGTGAAGGTGCAGGTCCGAGGCGTGCGGGTGCGGGCGGGGCGCGGCCGGGCAGGCGGGGGGAGGGACCGGCCGAAGGGGTGGGGGCGGGCGAAGCTACCATGTGCGCAACACCCTCAGCTCGAAAGATGGACTTGTGACTGTCAACGACGACGTGTTCACGGACTGGAAGAACCGCGAGGAGATCGCGGAGTCGATGATCCCGATCATCGGGCGACTGCACCGCGAGCGGGACGTGACCGTCCTGCTGCACAGCAGGTCCCTGGTGAACAAGTCGGTGGTCAGCATCCTGAAGACGCACCGCTTCGCCCGCCAGATAGCCGGCGAGGAGCTCTCGGTCACCGAGACGATGCCCTTCCTGAGTGCGCTGACCACCCTGGACCTCGGCCCCTCGCAGATCGACATCGGCATGCTCGCCGCGACCTACCGGGCCGACGACCACGGCCTGTCGGTCGAGGAGTTCACCGCCCGGGCCGTCTCCGGCGCCACCGGCGAGAACAAGCTGGAGCGCCGCGACGCCCGCGACGTCGTCCTCTACGGCTTCGGCCGGATCGGCCGCCTGGTCGCCCGCCTGCTGATCGAGAAGGCCTCCGGCAACGGCCTGCGCCTGAAGGCCATCGTCGTGCGCGACAGCGGCGGCGACGACCTGGTCAAGCGCGCCTCGCTGCTGCGCCGGGACTCCATCCACGGCCAGTTCCAGGGCACGATCACCGTCGACGAGGCGAACAACAAGATCATCGCCAACGGCAACGAGATCACCGTGATCTACTCCGACGACCCGACCAAGGTCGACTACACGGAGTACGGGATCAAGGACGCCATCCTGATCGACAACACCGGCCGCTGGCGCGACCGGGAGGGCCTGTCCAAGCACCTGCGCCCCGGCATCGCCAAGGTCGTGCTGACCGCGCCGGGCAAGGGCGACGTCCCGAACATCGTCCACGGCGTCAACCACGACACGATCAAGCCCGACGAGCAGATCCTGTCCTGCGCCTCCTGCACCACCAACGCCATCGTCCCGCCGCTGAAGGCGATGGACGACGAGTACGGCGTGCTGCGCGGGCACGTGGAGACCGTCCACTCGTTCACCAACGACCAGAACCTGCTGGACAACTACCACAAGGCCGACCGTCGCGGCCGCTCGGCACCGCTCAACATGGTGATCACCGAGACCGGCGCCGCCTCGGCCGTCGCCAAGGCCCTCCCGGACCTCCAGGCGAAGATCACCGGCAGCTCGATCCGCGTCCCCGTGCCGGACGTCTCGATCGCCATCCTCAACCTGCAGCTGGCCCGCGAGACCAACCGCGAGGAGGTCCTCGACTACCTGCGCGACGTCTCGCTGACCTCGCCGCTGAAGCGCCAGATCGACTACACCGACTCCCCGGACGCGGTCTCCAGCGACTTCATCGGCTCGCGCCACGCCTCGATCGTCGACGCCGGCGCCACCAAGGTCGAGGGCGACAACGCGATCCTCTACCTGTGGTACGACAACGAGTTCGGCTACTCCTGCCAGGTCATCCGGGTCGTCCAGTACGTCTCGGGCGTCGAGTTCCCGACCTACCCGGCCCCGGCGGTCTGATCCTCAGGTAGTTCAGGTAGTTCCGGCAGTCCCGGCGGCGGGGCGGTGACCAGTACGGTCACCGCCCCGCCGCCGTTCACGCCCCCGCTCCGTCCTTGATCGGCTCGGGTGCACCCGGACGCGGGTGGGCCGGGGGCGGCGGCTATCTTGATGGGTCACGGACATCCGGAGGGAGCGGGCGATGGGGATGGGGATGGCTGGTCGGAGGGTGGCTGCCGCAGTGGCGGCCGGGGCGTTGATGGGGGTGCTGGCCGGGTGCTCGTCGGGTTCTACGGGGAGTTCCCCGGCGGGCTCGGACGCGGCCAAGGGCGCGGCGGGGGCGGCGAGCGCGGTGGCGAGCGCGACGGGTCCGGCGGGCGGTGAGAGCGGTGCAGGGGCTTCGGTCCCGGCGTCGGCGTCCGCGTCTGCTGCCGCGACGGGGGCGGGTGCGGCCTCGGGTGCGGCCTCGGCGCCGACGACCGGAGGCGGCGGCGCCGGGGCCTCCGCTCCGCCGGCCGGTGCGGCGACGCCCGGGGCGGACCTGGAGGCGGTGCTGCTGGACGACAAGCTCGTCGGGCAGGTGCTGCCGGACGCGAAGGCGATGGCGGGCTGGGAGGAGGAGAAGCGCAAGGTCGACACCATCGACCACGCCACCACCTGCACCGCGTCGGTGCCGTGCACCGGCAAGCCGCTCAGCGGTTCCGTCCGGTTCTCCTCGGGGGATCTGGTCGCCCGCTTCATCGTCGAGACGCTGCCGAACCGCGACGCCGCCAAGGGCAAGCTCAAGGAGTCCTACGCCTCCTACGGAGCCGGGCCGTTCCGCAAGGTCGACTCCCCGGTGCTGGGCAGCGAGAGCCAGGTCTTCCAGGGCCAGCTGGGCGAGGGTGAGGGCATCGGCATCGTGCTGCGCTCGGGCACCGTCGTCGCCAGCGTGACCACCGAGGGCGGGCCGGCCGACGTGGCTGCCGCCCGGCGGTTCGGGGCGATGCTGGTCAAGCGGATCGAGCAGGCCCAGGCGGGCAGGACCCCGGACGCCGGGCTCGGACTGGCCTGACGGCCGCCGCGTACGCGAAGCGAAGCGAAGCCCCGGGCCGAGGAGGCGCCGGGGCCGCTTGCGCTCGGCGCCGGACCGGACGGCGCCGGACCGGACGGCGCCGCCGCCCTCGACGTGCCCTCACCCCGTTCGACGTGCCCTCACCCCGGCCGTCGGCCCCGGCCGTTCGCCCCGGTCGGCGGGCCGTGGGGCGGTCCCCGCGCGGGCCGGACCGGGACCGCCCCTGGGCTGGGGAAACGGATGTCGGTCGGCCGTGATATCTACTCATCTGGGGTGGCCGTCGTGCGGCCATGCGAAAGATGCCGATGATGTTCGAGGGGGCCACACATGCCGCTGTTCCGACGCCGCTCCGGCGAGGAGGCCGCGCAGAGCGGGGCGGGCTGGCGCGGGAGGGTGCGACGGGCCGTCGGGTCCGCGCCCGTGGCGGCCGTTGCGGCGCCGCGGCTGGATCCGGCGCTCGGGGACGAGTCGCTGCGCCTGATGCTCGGCCAGGCCGCCGCCGGTGACTGGGCGGCCCTGGGCCCCGCGCTGGCCGCCGTCGGGGACGGCGCCGATCTGACCGGGCGGGTCGGTGCGATCGCCGAGGTGCCCCGGGTCGAGGAGTGGACGGCCCGGGCCCTCGCCGACCGGCCCGAGGACACGTCGGCGCTGCTGCTGTCCGGTGCCCGGCACGTCACCTGGGCCTGGGAGGCCCGGACGGGCGCCCGGGCGAAGCACGTGTCCGAGAAGCAGTGGAAGGTGTTCCACGAGCGGCTGGACGTCGCCGAGGAGCAGCTGCTGGAGGTCGCCGAGCGCGAGCCGTCCTGGCTCGCCCCCTGGTACTTCCTGCAGATCAGCGCCCGCGGCGCCTCGCTCCCGGCGGAGGTCGCGACCTGCCGCTTCGAGGCCGCCGTGCGCCGTGCTCCCGGGCATCCGGCCTCGCACCGCCAGCGCCTCCAGCAGCTGTGCGCCAAGTGGGGCGGCTCGCACGAGGAGATGCACGCCTTCGCCCGGTCCTCGATGCTCGCGGCGCCGGAGGGCAGCCAGCTCGGCGAGCTGGTCGTGCTGGCGCACCTGGAGCGCTGGCTGGACCTCCCGGACGGTGAGGACCGCGCCTACCTGGCCAGTGCGGAGGTGGTGGCCGACTTGCAGGAGGCGGCCTTCCGCTCCGTGCTGCACCCGGACTTCACGCCGGTCCGCGGCTGGCAGGGTTCCTTCAACGCCTTCGCGATGGCCTTCTCGCTGGCCGGCCAGCGCAAGACCGCGCGCCTGCTGTTCGAGGCCTTGGACGGCGCCGTCACCGAGTCGCCCTGGCACTTCCTGTCCGGTGATCCGCTCAAGGCGTTCGCCTCCCACCGGGACCGCTGCGCGTACTGACGCCCCGGCCCCCCAGAACCTCCGTCACCCGCCCCGCGATCGAAAGAGCCCCCGGTGTCCCCATCCGAGAACCCGACGCCCGACAACGCGGCGAGCGCGCACACCTTCCAGGTGGACCTGCGCGGCCTGGTGGACCTGCTCTCCCACCACCTCTACTCCAGCCCGCGGGTGTACCTGCGCGAGCTGCTGCAGAACGCGGTGGACGCGATCTCCGCCCGCCGCGCCCTCGATCCGCAGGCGCCGGCCCGGATCGTCGTGCGCGCCGACGACGAGCTGAGCGTCACCGACACCGGCGTCGGCCTGACCGAGGCGGACGTCCACACCTTCCTCGCCACCATCGGCCGCAGTTCGAAGCGCGACGCCGACGGCCGGCTGGACGGCGCCGGGCTGGCCCAGGCCCGCGGCGACTTCATCGGCCAGTTCGGCATCGGCCTGCTGGCCTGCTTCGTGGTCGCCGACGAGATCACCGTGGTGACCCGCTCCGCCGCCACCCCGGACGCGCCGGTGATCGAGTGGCGCGGCGGCTCCGACGGCCGCTACACGATCCGCACCCTGCCCGCCGCGGCCAAGCCGGAGCCGGGCACCACCGTGACGCTGGTCCCCCGCGCCGACGCCGCCGAGTGGACGCGGTCGGGCCGTGTCCTCGCGCTGGCCCGGGACTTCGGCAGCCTGCTGCGCCACGACGTCACGGTGGTGGACGCGAACGGCACCGAGCACCGGGTGAACCGCACCCCGCCGTGGGCCGAGCGGCACGGCTCGCCGCTGGCCCGGCGCGACGCGCTGACCGAGTACTGCCGCGCAGCCTTCGACTTCACCCCGCTCGACACCATCGACCTGGACCTGCCGCTGGTCGGCCTGCGCGGCGTCGCCTACGTGCTGCCGGACGCGGCCCCGCCGTCCCGCCGTTCGGGCCACCGGGTGCACCTCAAGGGCATGCTGCTGTCCGACCAGGCCGCCGAACTGCTGCCGGACTGGGCGTTCTTCGTCCGCTGCGTGGTGGACACCGACGGCCTGCGCCCGACCGCCTCCCGCGAGGGCCTGTACGCGGACGAGACGCTGGCCGCCGTCCGCGACGCGCTGGGCGTCCGGATCCGCGACTGGCTGACCGGCCTGTCCGCGAGCGATCCGGCGCTGCTGCACCGCTTCCTGTCCGTGCACCACCTGGCCGTCAAGGAACTCGCCCGTTACGACGACGAGTTGCTGCGGATGATGCTGCCGTGGCTGCCGTTCGAGACCACCGACGGCAACGTCACCCTGGACGAGTTCACCCGCAGCCACCCGGTGGTGCTGGTGACCCGCACGGTCGAGGAGTTCCGCCAGGTCGCCCCGATCGCCGGCGCCGCCGGCCTCGGCGTGGTCAACGGCGGCTACACCTACGACCGCGACCTGGTGCACCGGCTGCCCGAGATCCGTCCCGGCGTCTCGGTCTCCGACCTCGACCCGGGCACCGTCACCGCGCACCTGGACACCGTCGACCCGGCCGCCGAGCTCGCCGCGAACGCCTTCCTCGCCGTCGCCCGCGAGGTGGTCGGCCGCTTCGACTGCGACGTCGCCCTGCGCAGCTTCCACCCGACCAACGCGCCCGCGCTGCTGCTGGACAACCGGGAGGCCCGGCACGAGCGCAGCCGCGCCCAGCTCGCCGAGGAGGCCGACGGCCTGTGGGCGGACATCCTGGGCTCGCTGCGCGCCGAGGCGCCCCGCGCCCAACTGGTGCTCAACCACCTCAACCCGCTGGTGCGCCGCGCCGCGACGGTCACCAACCGCGAGCTGGCCGTCACCGCCGTCGAGGCGCTGTACGGGCAGGCCGTGCTGATGACCCGCCGCCCGCTCAAGGCCAGTGAGAGCGCCCTGCTCAACCGCTCGTTCATCAGCCTGCTCGACCACGCCATGCTCGGCCACGAGTCGGCCGGCCCGGACCGCACCGACCCGAAGGAGGCCTGATGCTGGACACCCCCGACGCGGTGATGGCCGCGCTGCGCGAGAACGACGCCCGCCCGTACGGCCGCCAGCGGACCGTCGCGGCCGAGGAACTCGTCGACGCCGCCGAGCAGTTCGACGACACCGGGGCGCGCTCGATGGCACTGCTGGAGCTGATGGAGGCGTACGAGTACGACGGCGAGCGCAGCAAGAGCCCGGTCGTCTTCGCCCGCCTCCTCAAGCTGTGGGACGCCGACCCGGACGGCTTCGGCGAGTGGGCCCGCCAGCAGGTGTTCTGGCGCTTCAAGTGGGTGGCCGGCGCGCTCCTGGGCAACCCGGACGTGCCGCTGCCGGCCCTGCGGCGCTGGCACACCGAACTGCGCGACCGCTACCGGGCGGCCGGCTTCGACCTCCAGCCGTACTACGCCCAGCGCTACCACCTGGCCGCGCAGACCGGCACCGGCCGCCAGGACGCCTACGAGCTGTGGACGGCCCGCCCGCGCTCCGAGCTGAGCGACTGCCACGCCTGCGAGACCCGGGCGCGCGCCGAGCACTTCGCGGACGCGGGCGACGACGCCCGGGCGCTGGAGGTCCTGCAGCCGGTCCTCGACGGCCGGAGCAGCTGCGAGCAGGAGCCCGCCCTCAGCCAGGCCGCGGCCCTGCTCCCGCTGCTGCGCCGGGGCCGTCTGGACGAGGCCCGCTCCAGTCACCTGACCGGCTACCGCGCCGCGCGCGGCAAGGCCTCGATGGCGCGCGCCGTCGGCCGCCATGTCGAGTTCTGCGCGCTGTCCGGCAACGAGCCGCGCGGCCTGGAACTGCTCGCCGAGAACCGCGACCTGTTCGCGGTGGCCGGCGAGCCGTCCGGGCTGCTGTCCTTCCTCACCGGCGTCGAGGTGCTGCTCGCCGTCCTGGCCCGGGGCGGCCACGGCGGGCTCGCCGTCAGCGGCCCGCCCGGCACCTCCTGGACGGCGGACACGCTGCTCGCCCACGTGCGCGCCGAGGCCGACGCGCTCGCCGCCCGCTTCGACGCCCGCAACGGCACCGACGCGGTCGGCGCCGACCGGCGCGCCCGGCTGGCCCGCGAGCCGCTGCTGGCCGAGCCGCTGGCCCTCGGCGTGCGCGCCGCCGCCGCGCCCGAGCTGGCCGCCGCCCCGGCGCTCGCGCCCGCACCGCGTCGGGCCGTCGAGCCGGCGCCGGAGGACTTCACCGCCCTGGTGGTCCGGGCCCGCGAGCTGGAGCTCGTCGGGCACCCGGACGCCGACCGGCTCTGGCGGCGGATCGCCGAACGCGCCGCCGCCGACGGCTTCGCCCACCCCGAGGGCACCGCGGTCGGCAGCCCCGGGCGGCTGCGCGCCGAACTCGCCGAGCAGCGGGCCCACCAGGCGCTGGAGCGGGACGAGCACGCCGACGGCCGGGCCGGGCTGCTGGCCGCCGCCGACCTGTTCGAGCAGGCCGGGCTGCCCGGTCAGGCCCTGATGGTCCGGGCCCGCGCGCTGATCGTGGAACTCGGCGAAGTCGAGGGCACGGTGGCCGACTGGCCGGCGCTCGACGAGGTGCTGCGCCGGGCCGAGGAGCTGCGGTCCGCCGGCGCGATGGCCGACGACGACCACCTGATCGTGTGGCAGGTCCGCGCCTACGCCGCCCACCACGACCTGGTCGAGGCGCTGCCCGAGCCGCCCGCCGAGGCCGTCGAGCGCTTCGAGGCGGCGGCCGGCGGCTACCACCGCACCGCCGTGGAGCTGGGCTCCGCCCGCCGCGCCGCCACCTCCCGCCAGTACCTGGCCGACGCGGCCGCCCGGCAGGGCCGGCTGGCCGAGGCCACCACCGAACTGCGCGAGGTGCTCGGCGAGTTGGACGCGGCCGAACTGCCCTGGCACACCCCGCGGGTGCTCGGCCTGCTGGGCCAGGTGCTGCTGCAGGGCGGCGAGTCCGCCGAGGCCGTCGAGGTGTTCCACCGGGCGCTCGCCGAGGCCGCCCGCTGGGGCGACGACTCCTACCCGTACGCGCCCACCTACCTGATGCTCGGCCACGCGGCCATGGGGGCCGGCGACCGCGGCGGCGCGGTCCGGGCGCTCACCGAGGCGGCCGCGCGCTTCGACCGCAAGGGCCGGGAGGCGGCCGAGGACGCCGCCCGGGCCCGCCTCCAGCTGGCCGACGTGCTGCGCGCCGCCGACCGCACGGCCGACGCCGTCGCGGTGCTGGAGTCGGTGCTGCTGGACGCCGCCGCGCCGGAGCTGGACGTGCGGATGCTCGCGCAGGCCCGGCTGGACCTCGCCCGGGGCCTCACCGAACTGGACGAGCACCGGGACGCCGCCGAGGAGTACCTGCGGCTGGCCGACGCCGTCGCCGGCTGGGAGGAGCAGGACACCCACACCATGGTCGCCTGCGAGGCCGCGCTGGCGCTGGCCCGGGCGGACCGCTGGGAGGCCGCGAAGGCCGCCCTCGACCGCGCCCTCGCGGCCCACGCCCAGGCCCCCCAGGTCGACCAACTGGCCGCGACACTGCGCGAGTTCGCCCGGCTGACGATGCACGCCGAGGGCCCGGAGGGGCTGGCGTCGGCGCTGGCCCGGCTGGCCGAGGCGGACGCCGCCGGGGAGCACGCCGGGCAGGCCGGTCAGGAGTACAACCCCTGGTACCTGCGCGGCGGTTCGCACTACGAGCGGGCGCGCTGCCTGGCCATGGCCGAGCGCCACGAGGAGGCGCTGGCCGAGGTCGAGCGGGCGATCGCGGTCTACGAGGGCGGCGACGAGCGGGCCGGGACGTCCCGGGCCGAGGCCGTCCGGCTGGCCGCGCTGATCGAGGGCGCCGACCTCGGCCGTACCGGGGCGGCCGTCGCCCGGCTGACCGCGGGCATCGCCCGCTGCGAGGCCGCCGGCCTCCCGGAGGCGGCGCAGGTGCTGGCCGACCTGCGGGAGCGGTTCGCGGCCGCGAACTGACCGCGGCCGCGAACTGACCGCGGCCGCGAACTGACCGCGGCCGCGAACTGACCGCGGCCGCGAACTGACCGCGGCCGCGAACTGGCCTGCCCGGGGCCCGGGGTGCGCAGATCCCCGGGCCCCGGGCGTCGGGCCCCGGGCGTCGGCCCGTCGGTCCGTGTCAGCAGGGACCGTCGTCGCCCCAGACGCCCCACTGGCCGCTGGCGCTCGGCACCTCGTTCAGCGTCCACCACTTGGCGTGGTACTTGTGGCCGCCGTACGAGACCTTGCTGCCGCTGGTGTACGTGGTGCTCGCGCTCCACGCCGGGTCGGTGCAGGCCCCGGGGGTGGTCGGGGGAGTCGTCGGCGGGGTGGTGGGCGGGGTGGTGGGCGGGGTGGTGGTGGGGGGCGTCGCCCCGGCGAACTTCACGGTGTACTTGGTGAAGTCCCAGTCGTTCTGCGCCACGCTGGAGCAGGAGCCGGACAGCCCCGGGTCCACCGGGCCCGTGCACTGCCGGTCCCGGTTGACCGACCAGTACGTGTACCGGGCCAGGTTGTGCGCGGTGGCGAAGTCCAGCACGGCCTGGAAGTCCGCCTGCCGGAAGTACTCGGCGGCGTCGGTGCGGCCGTTCATCATCGACACGCCCTCGTGGGCGTAGGCCGTCGCCTCGGACCAGCCGAAGGTGGTCTGGAGGATCTGGTTGAACTTCACCAGCGCGTCGGTCTGCGCGGCGGCGCCGTTGAACCCGCCGTCGAACGGCATGATCGAGTAGTTGTTCGGCGTGAAGCCCTGCGACTTGGCCTCGTTCAGCATCTGCGTGCCGAACCAGCCCGTCCCCGCGTTGGTCCCGGCGGTGGTGATCGAGATGTAGAGGCCGGGGTTGTTCTGCTGGAGGATCCGGGCGGCGCCGATCTCGTTGTGGATCGCCGCGGTGTTCTCGTACTCCGGCTCCTCCAGGTCGAAGTCGATCGCCTTCAACTGGTACTTGGTGATCACCTTCTGGTACCCGGCGGCGGTCGCCTCCGGCGTGCCGCAGACCTGGCCGAGCTTGGTGCCGCCGTACCCGCCGACCGACACCGAGACGTCCCCGCCCTTGCCGCGGATGGTCTGGATGACGCCGGGCATGGTGGTGTCGGTGTCGATCGAGGAGGTGCCGCCCCAGGCCGGCGAACAACTGGTGCCCTGGGCCAGGATGAACGCCAGCTGGAAGGCCTTCTGTCCGGTGGCGTCCATCACCGCCGCGGCGTCCGGCGGACTGTTGTCCTCGGGCATCAGATAGGGCGCCGAGGCGTACCAGTTGCTGCCGAGGCCGGTCGTGGTGTCGGCGGCGGCGGAGCCGGTGTTCGCGAGCGCGGCGGCGCCGCCGGCAACCAGGCCGAGCACCCCGGCCACGGCGGCGGCGACCCGGCGCGGGCGGCGGCGCGGGTTCCGGGGGGCGGGGTGTGGGGGAAGTGCGCGTTCCATCGAGGGCCTTTCCAGGCGGGACGGCAGTGGGGGAGGGGCTGCTCACGCCGGAGGTGGGGGTGGCGCGCAGACCGAACGGGCCTCCGGCAGGGGGTAGTTGCCGAAGGCTGTCACTGGTATAGACCTGTCGGGGAAGGGTGGTCAACCCCGAAATGGTCAAGCCGGGGCCCGGCGCCGGCGGTGGACCGGGCGCCGGACGGGCTCCCCGTCAGGCGCGCGCCGCCACGCGGGCCCCGGCCCCCGCTCCCTGTGCGACCCCCGCCCCCTGCGCGGCGCCCACCGCCGCCAGCAGTCCGCCGACCGCCGGCGACCACGGCCGGCTGGTCGGCCCGGTGAGCGTGAGCGTGCGGTGGACGGCCGGCCGGATCGGGACGAGCACGCAGTCGGCCGGGAGCATGGTCAGCGCCAGCGCGGGCATCACCGAGACCCCGACGCCCGCGTGCACCATGCCGATGAGCGTGTTGAGGTCGCGGATGCGGTGCCGGGGGGTGAAGCGGGTGCCGGCCCGGCGGAAGGCCTCGCGGATGTGGCGTTCGCAGCCGCCCTCGGAGAGCAGGAAGTCGTCGTCCTCCAGGTCGGCGACATGGATGGCCTCCTGCCCGGCGAGCGGGTGGTCGCGGCGCAGCAGCGCGTGCATGGAGTCGGCCCCGAGCGCGACCGCCCCGGGCGGGAGCGGCCCGGGGTCGACCAGGACGGCGGCGTCGACGGTGCCCGCCTCCAGCCAGGTGGCGAGCTCGTCGTCCTCGCCCTCGAAGACCCGGACGGTGACCTGCGGGTAGGCGGCCTTCCAGTCCCGGAGCAGCCCGGGCAGCAGCGCCTGGCAGACGGTGGTCGGCGCGGCGAGCCGCACGGTCCCGACGGGGCCGCCGGAGTGCCGGGTGGCGATGGCGCGCACGGCGGCTGCGGAGGCGACGGCGGTGCGGGCGTGCGGGAGGACCTGCTCGCCCAGGGGAGTGGGCCGGGCCGGGGTGCCGCGCAGCAGGACGGGCGCGCCGAGGGTCCGCTCCAGCGCGGCGACGGCGTGCGAGACGGCGGACTGGCTGATGCCCAGTTCGTCGGCGGCCGCGCCGAACCCACCGGTGTCGGCGACCGCGACCAGTGCCCTCAGCTGGGCCAGGTTGACCTCCGAGGCCATGAGACTTCCTCATCCATCCGGCACTGCCACTTGTTGGACTCATGCTCTGCCACCGGGCCACCCTCTGTCCAGACGGGACCCGAGGCGGGACCCGAGGCGGGACCCGAGACTGGACCCTGGGCGGGACCGGGACGGAACCCGACACGGAACCAACGGGACGAAGGTGGAGGTGATCCGGGTGCGGCGCTGGTTGCCGGGCTTCGTGGCGCTGTCGGCGATCTGGGGCGCGAGCTTCGCGCTGATCAAGGTGGCGGTGGAGGCGGGGGTGCCGCCGCTGTGGGTGGCGCTGTGGCGCTGCGCCCTCGGGGCGGTCACGCTGTGGGCGATCCTCGTGCTGCGCCGCGAGCGCGTCCCCCGCGACCGCGCGCTCTGGGGGCACTCCGCCGTGGTCGCGGTGCTCCTCAACACCGTGCCGTTCACGCTGTTCTCGTTCGGCGAGACCCGGGTCAGCTCCGTCCTCGCCGGGGTGATGAACGCGACCACCCCGCTGTTCACCCTGCTGTTCGCCGTCCTCATCGTCGCCGAGGAGCGCCGCCCCGGCGCCCGTCGGCTCTCCGGACTCGCCCTCGGCTTCGTCGGCGTGCTCACCGTGCTCGGGGTCTGGCGCGGCATCGGCTCCGGCGAGGCCGCCGGCGGCCTCGCCTGCCTGGCCGCGGCCTGCTGCTACGGCGCGGGCTTCACCTACCTGCGCCGCTTCCTCTCCGGCCGGCCGGAGTCGGTGGTCACCCTCTCAGCCGTCCAGATCGCCTGCGCCACCGCCGAGCTGGCCGCCGTCGCGCCGTTCGCCGCGGGCGCCCCGCACTGGCCGGGGGCGGGCGCGGCCGGAGCCCTGCTGGTGCTGGGTGCGGTCGGCACCGGCCTCGCGTACCTGCTCAACCTCGGGCTGGTCCGCACGGCCGGCACCGCGGTGGCCTCCGCCGTCACCTACGTCATGCCGCTGTGGTCCACGGCCCTCGGCGCGGCCTTCCTCGCCGAGCCCGTCGGCTGGAACGCCCTGGCCGGCGGCGTCCTGGTGATCGCCGCCGTCGCCCTGACCCGCCCCCGGCCCGCACTCCGCCCGGCCGGCTCCGCCGTCTCCACGCCTGACGCCCCGAGGCCTGTTCAGAGGGTTCGTTAGAGTGACCGGGTGAACGAGGAGGAGCAGCAGCCGACGGCCGTCTGGGCCGCGCTGCGAGCCCACCCGCTGCACTTCCCCGTCACCCCGTGGGTGCCGCGCTGCTGGGCCTACCTGCTCGGCGGCGCGCTGCTCGGCCCGCTGCTGCTGGCTGCCCTGACGGTGCTGCTGGTGCTCGGTCTGGGCCTGTCCGTGGTCGGGGTCGGACTGCCGGTCCTCCTCGCCCTGGCCCTCGCGGGCCTCCCCGCCGCCGCCCTCGAACGCCGACGGCTGCGGCTGGTCGAGCCGGTACCGCTGCCCGACCCGCACCGCCCGCTGCCCGGCGCCGGCCGCCGCGCCCGGCTGCGGACCCGCCTGCGCGAGCGCGCCACCTGGCGCGAACTGGCCCACACCGCGCTCACCGCCACGGCCCTCGCCGCCGCCGCGCTCGGCTTCAGCGCCGCGCTGCTGTTCTCCGGCGCCCTGGTCGCCTCCCCGGTGATCGTCTGGGCGCTGGCTCCCGAAACCGTCATGATCATTCCCGGCAGGGCGGTGTCCGGGCCGCTCGCCGCCCTGCCGTTCAGCGCCGCCGGGCTCGCCGGGCTCCTCCTCTGCGCCTACGCCGGGGCCCTGCTGACCGCCGCCCAGGTGGCCCTCGCCCGCCTCCTGCTCGGGCCCCGCGAGGAGGACACCGGCCGACAGGTCCTCGAGCTCACCCGCTCCCGGGCCCGGCTCGCCGACGCCTTCGAAGCCGAACGCCGCCGCATCGAACGCGACCTGCACGACGGTGCCCAACAGCAGCTCGTCGCGCTCAGCATGACCCTCGGCCTCGCCGACCACGCGCTGCGCGACGGCAGCGCCCAGTCCGGCGACCGGGCCACCGCCCTGGTCGCCCGGGCCCGCGGCGAAGCCCGGCAGGCCCTGGAACAACTGCGCGGCCTGGTCCGCGGCATCCACCCCCAGGTGCTCACCGACCACGGCCTCGCCGCCGCCGTCGCCGAGGTCGCGCTGCGCCACCCCATCCCGGTCCGGTCCGACTTCGACCTCCCCGGCCGGCTGCCCGCCCCCGTCGAGACCACCGCCTACTTCACCGTCACCGAAGCGCTCACCAACGCCGCCAAGCACAGCGGCGCCGCCGCGATCACCGTCAGCGGGCGCATCGCCGACGGCCGGCTGGTGCTCCAGGTGACCGACGACGGTCACGGCGGGGCGGACCCGGCCGCCGGGGCCGGACTGCGCGGACTCGCCGACCGGGTGGCACTCCTGAAAGGACGGCTCATGGTGACCAGCCCGACGGGCGGCCCGACCACGCTGCGGCTGGAGGTCCCGTGCTCCGGATCGTGATCGCCGAGGACGCCGTCCTGCTGCGCGCCGGACTCGTCGAACTCCTCACCCTCGGCGGCCACCGGGTGACCGCCGCCGTCGGCGACGCCCGCGCCCTCGCCGCCGCCGTCGACACCGAACGGCCCGACGCCGTCATCACCGACGTCCGGATGCCGCCCGACTTCTCCGACGAGGGCCTGCGCGCCGCCCTCGACCTGCGCGAACACCACCCGGGCCTGCCCGTCCTGGTGCTCTCCCAGTACGTCGCCACCCCGTACGCCACGCGCCTGCTCGCCGCCGCCGGCGCCCAACCCGCCGGCCTCGGCTACCTCCTGAAGGACCGCGTCGGCGACGTCGCCGACTTCCTCGACGCCCTGCGCCGGGTCGCCGCCGGCGAGACCGTCATCGACCCCGACGTGGTCCGCGTCCTGCTGCGCCAGCAGTCCGCCGACCGCCCCCTCACCCGCCTGACCCCCCGCGAACGCGAAGTCCTCGCCCTCATGGCCGAGGGCCTCAACAACCAGGCCATCGCCACCCGGCTCACCATCACCGAGGCCTCGGTGGTCAAACACTGCGGCAACATCTTCATGAAGCTCGACCTCGACCCCACCGAAGGCAACCGCCGCGTCCTCGCCGTCCTGGCCCACCTCCGGGAGGCGTAGGGCGGGTCCGACAACAGGCTCGGGTCCGACAACAGGCGTCGGTGGCTCAGCGCAGACCGAGACAGGGCAGCCAGGCCCGTGAGGCGTCGTGGCCTGCGGTGAGCAGGGCGCACAGCGGGCCGGCCGCGCCCCCGAGCAGGCCCATCCCCTCCGCGCCCAGGGCCTCCACCTCGGGCAGGCGGGCCCTGAGGTGGGTGAGCAGACGGGCCTTCAGCGCGGTCGCGGCGGGCAGGCCGGCGTGGTGGGCGAAGGCGTCGGCCACCGCCAGCACGCCCGAGGCGCCGTGGCACAGGGCCAGCAGGTCGCTCGCGCGGTCGCCGAAGAGGTGGAACCGGTCGTCGTACCGTTCGGCGAGCGTGCTGAAGGCCGCTGCGGCCCAGGTGGCCGCCTCCCGGTCGCCCGTCGCGTCGGCCGCGTCCCACAGCGCCCAGGACACTCCGGGGGTGCCGTAGCACCAGGCCTGGCGGGCGCGCGCTCCGGCGGGCGGCGGGCCGTCGAGCCCGGCGCCGTCCCAGGTGCGGATGGAGCGGGCGTCGTCGAAGGACTGCCGCATCAGCCACCCGGTCGCGCGGCGCAGGGCGGGCGTCAGGTCGGGGTGCGGTCCGAGGTGGCGTACGGCTGCGGTGAGTGCGACGACGACTCCTGCGGCGCCGTGGCCCGTGCCGGTGTTGATCCGTCCGTCGAGCCAGCCCAGGTGCGGGTGGCCGGCGTACTGCCCCGTCCGCAGCCGGGGCAACTCGTCGGCGTCGCACAGCCGGGCCAGGTGGTCGGCGTACGGGCCGAGTTGGGCCGGTGTCGGGCGGGTGCCCGTGCTCAGGGCGAGCAGGGTGCCGGAGGGGCCGACGATGAGGTCGTAGTCCGGGAAGGCGACCTGTTCGCAGCGCCAGGTGAGGGCCGGCGCGGTGCGGACCAGGTGGTCGCGGAGCCGGTCGGCGACCGGATGCAGCCCCGGGAGCACCCGGGCTCCCAGCCGCAGGCCCGCCAGCGTTCCGGCCAGTCCGCCGTCGTACAGCCCGCAGTGGCCCGGCCCCTGGCCGGCGGTGCGGGCCCACACCGCCACGGCACGGGCCGCGGACCGTTCGGCCTCCGGCCCCCCGGTGGTGTGCAGCAGGGCGGCCAGGACGGGGATGCCCGGATCGGAGGGGTGCTCGGCGACCGCCGGGCTCTCGCGGGGCCGGGCGGACCAGGCGTCGAGGAGCCGGACGGCGAGTCCGGTGACGGCGGTGCCGGTGTCCTCGGCGTTCGCGGTGTGCTGCGGCACGGTGGCTCCTCGGGAACGACGGGTCGGCACTCCGCCCGGCCTGGAGGGGCCGGGCGGAGTGCCGGTGGTGGCGGCCGTCAGGGGCCGCTGTCCGGGTGGCCGTCCGAGGGCGTGCCCTCGGACGGCCTGACGGGAGATCAGCAGAACACGCCGCTACAGAGCAGCACCGTGTCGCAGATCAGGACGGTGCAGACGCCGCTGCAGCCGCCGCTGCTGGCCTCGGGGGTCGGCAGGGTGGTCTCGGTGATGCGCGCGTCCAGGTCGCCGATGAGGGCGTCGAGGTCGGTGAGCGCCGTGATGTCGGGCATGGTTGTCCTCCTTCAGGAGCGGTGATGGGTGGAGACCGCCCCGGTGGCCCGCCCGCGAGGGGCGGGCGCACCGGGGACGTCGGGTTCGCCGCGCAGTGCGGCGGCGGCGGGCTCCGCGAGTTCCTCGGCGCCCTGGTCGAACGGAAGTCTGAGCAGCAGTTGGGCGGCGACGGCGGCACCGCCGTGCACGGGGTCGTGGAGCAGCAGGCCGCCCGGGTCGGGAAGCATCTCCTCGACCAGCAGGTCCGCACCGGGGTGGCGCGCGCAGATCCGCTCCAGCAGGGCGACGGCGGTCAGCGCCGCGAAGTCCACGGGCACCGGTTTCGGCTGGGGTACGGCCCGGACGAACGCGAAGCGCGGCAGTCCGGCGGAGCGCCCGAGGGCGGCGAGGGCGCGCACCTTGGTCAGGTCGCCGTCGCCGGGCCGCCACAGCTGGGCCGGCGGCACGCGCCAGACCGCGGGGCTGATGACCAGGGCGCCGCCGCCGACGGTCACCCGGGGCAGTCGGTCCGTGTCGGGGAACGCCTCGGCCAGGCCGTCCAGGCGGATCAGGCGCGAGCCCGCCGGGTGGCCGGCGGCCAGCAGCAGCCGGACCAGGACGTCGTACGGGGGCAGGGGCGTACGGGTGGCGTGGTGGACGGGCAGCAGCCGGCACCCGTCGGCCTCGGCGATGATCCGCGGGCCGACCCGTCGCAGGGTGATGCGCTCCAGCGGCAGGTAGCGGGCCGTCAGGCCGTCCGCTCCCTGGTACGGCAGGGGATCGGGATCGCCCGTCCACCAGCCGGTGATGACCGGCCGCCGTACGGCGTTGGCGGCGCGTCCGGCCAGCGGCGGCACCAGCAGTTCGACGAAGCGGGCCCCGGACAGCCGCTCGACGGAGGCGAGGAAGGCCCGGTAGCTCCGGAGGTTGTCGTAGCCGCCGTGCAGGGTGTGGAGCGCGTCGGCGAACCGGGCGTCCAGCACGCCCGCCGGTGAGGCGGTCTCCAGTACCGCGACCGGTCCGGGGCCCGGCAGCGGACGCAGCAGGCAGTCCAGGGGCCAGGGTGGCAGCGCGGTCGCGGCCGGGGGCGCCCCGAGGATGTCCAGCAGGTCGTCGTCCAGGTCCACCGGTCCGCTGCCGGCCCGGGCGGACAGGTGGGCCAGCAGCCCGGCGTAGCCGGACCCGGAGGTCTCGGCGGGGTGCCAGCCCGCGTACCGGCGCGGGGGCTGAGGCGGCGGCGGGCAGCTGCCGTCGGGCAGGTGGCGCGCGAGGATCTCGCCGAGCGGGCACGGCCGTTCGGTGAGCTCCGCGAGCTCGGCCGGCAGCCGGTGCGGGTCCGGCCCCGCGAGCCGGTCGGCCTCCCGCAGCCACGCCACGCGGGCGGCGGTGCCGAGGCCCTGCTGCACCTGGCGGGCGGCCGCTCCGGAGACGGCCGAGGCTATGGTGCGGTAGGAGTCGGTGAACCACGGCCGGGAGTCGTCGGCGGGGGCGGCGGAGCCGGTGGTGCGGAGCGCCGACGCGGGGGCGGGGGCGGGGGCGGGTATGGGCGCGGGTGCGGCGGAATTGGCGCTCGGTGCAGGTGTCGGAGGAGGCGCCGGTTGCGGAAGGGTGCCGCGCGCGTGGACGTCCTCGGCGGCGAGCCAGCCCGTGGTGCGGCGGCGCGGGGCCGCGCAGGCCTGGAGCACGCCGAGTCCGAGCAGGTGCGCGAGGAAGCCGCGCAGCACCGTGGGGGCGGAAGCCGCCGCCCCGGCCGCCGCTGCGACGGTCGTCGCCGTGCCCAGCAGAGCCGCTTCGAGGTCGCCCAACGGGCGAGGGCCGCCGGCCAGTTGAGCCAGCACGTGATCCAGGGGGAGGGAGCGCCGCAGGTCGACCTGCCGCAACCGACCCCGGTCGTGCGGGTCGGTCACCCAGCAGCGCAGGACGCCGGCGCCCGGTGCGGTGCCCGCCGGCTGGGGGAAGTGCAGCGGAGCCAGGGCCAGTACCGTGGCCGGGTCCGCCGCCCGCAGGTCCAGGGCGCCGAGCCGGGCCCGCACCCCGTGGACGTTCTCCACGGCCTGGGCCGCCACCTCGCCGAGGGTCGTGCCCGGCGGGACGAGCCGCAGCAGGGTGCCGTCGGCCCCGCCGCCGTTCCCGTCATCGTTCCCGCCGCCGTTCCCGCCGCCGTTCGCGCCCGTCGGGGTGACCGGCAGCAGGGTGACCTGGCCGACCCAGCCGCGCGGGGTGGTCTTCGCCGCGGCCCGACCGAGCGCCCGCCACACGTATGCCGCCCGTTTGCGCAGCCGCTTCCCGCTCCAGGACTCGCCCGCGGCCAGCCGGCCGGCCACGTCTGCGGCCGCTCCGGGCTCCACCTCGTCCAGGAAGGCCCGCATGACGGGCGACGCGCACACCAGGGACCAGCCCAGGGCGCCCACGCGCTCGCGCTCGGCCGCCACCGCGGCCTCCAGCCGCCGCAGGGCGACGGCCGCGGACTCGGCTTCGCCGGACAGCCGTGCGGCGTCCGCGACGAGGCCGCCGGCGGCGGGCAGCCGCCCCAGCAGCCCGCAGTCGGCCGGGCCCGGTGCGGCGCCGGAGTGCAGCCGACGGCGCACGGCCAGCACGGCGCGGCGGTCGGCGGCGGTGAGGGCGGGGTGCGGCACGACCACGATGCCCAGCTGCTCGGCCAGTCGGCGGGCGTGCTCCGCCCGCCGTTCGTCCCGTCGGGCGTGGTCGGCGACCTGTGCGAACAGCTCCGGGTTGCCCGCCGCCGCCCACGCTGCCAAGGGCATGCCGGCCACGCGGAGCAGCGCCGCAGCGCCCAGTTCCCGGTCCTCGTCCACGTCAGGACCTCCCGTCACCGGTGAGCGCGTGGGTCAGCAGGCTCTGCCGGGCCAGGGAGAACCGCCCCCGGTTCCAGTGGAAGACGACGTAGTGGGCGGCGGCGCGGCGCGGGCCGATCACCGCTTCACCGGACTCGAAGTAGCCGGTACGCCAGCCCTCGGCGGCCCGGCGCACGGCGTCCCCGTGCACCTCGACCGCCGCCCGCCGTTGCGGCGGCAGCGGATCGAGCAGGCTCCGTCCGCCGGCTCGCCAGGCCGCGAGGATGCCCGCGGCGGCGCGCCGGGTGTCCTCGTCGGGCTCGGTGCCCAGCCTGCGGCCGGCGTCGTCCTGGAGCACCTGCCAGACCCCGCGGTGCTCCCAGCCGACGATGCCGAGGCCGTCGAGGAGTTCACCGAGGAGGTACAGGGACAACCGCCAGTCCGCGACCGCCTCCGGTCGGCCCGGTGCCGCGACGGTGTCGTGGTGATCGAGCCAGGCCAGGGAATCCACCGTGAACAGGTCGTGGACGTGCCGCATCGATCGCGGGCCGCCGAAGAGGTAGGTCTCCGGCTCGTACCGCCCGCACAGCGGCGGTTGCGGCTGTCCGTCCACCGCGCGGAAGCGGCGCGTCAGTTCCTCGCGCAGTGCCCCGACATCGGACCGGCCCGCCTCGAACCGGACCCGGAGGCCGGGCGGTTTGTGCATGAAGAAGAAGGAGCGCGCCGCGCCGGCGGAGATCAGGTCGCGGGCCGTGTCTGCGACGGCGCGGTACGTCCGGTGCCAAGTGGCCGGGCCCGGCGCGAGGTTGATCTGCACCCAGCCGTCCTCGGGCCGGTCGTCGCGCAGCGCGGACAGCCCGGCCGTCAGGAACGCGCGGCGCGCGGTCTCGTACTCGGGGCCCGCGGAATCGACCGGTACCGTTCCCCACGGAATGTCGCGAGCGTCCCGGAGGCAGTCGGCCAGCAATCGTTCGACCTCCACCATGGTGCCCACCTCCTCGTGATTCCGGCTCTACTCCTGGGGTTTCCACCATTCGGTCGGATTGAAAAACGGAAGGCAAATATTCATATGATGAAAAAGGGTGCGCCCGCTGCGCGTACGGGACTTCGCGCGCTGAAGGCGCATCCTGCGGGCGGATTCTGAAGCCTTCACCCCCCCTGACTCGATGATCGCCCGCATGTTGGTGAGTGGGTGTCACTTCTGCTCGAACTCCCATTGAAAAAAACGGCGTTGGCGGGTCCGAAAGTGTCAGGGGAGCTCGGCGGGAGCGCCGGTGACGGACCGGGTGGGGTCGAGCAGGTGGGCGAGGCGGTGGGCGGAGGCGGTCCAGGACCAGTGGGTGGCGGCCCAGTCGCGGCCGGCGGCGCCCATCCGGGCGCGGTCCGCCGGCGGGGCGAGGAGGAGGCGGGTGAGGGCGGCGGCCACGTCGGCCGGGTCGCGCCCGTCGACGACGGTGCCGGTGACGCCGTCGAGGACGGCGTCGGGGGCGCCGCCGGAGCGGCCGGCGACGACGGGCAGGGCGGCGGCGGCCGCTTCCAGGTAGACGATGCCGAGGCCTTCGGCTTCGAGGCCGGCCCGGCGGGTGCGGCACGGCATGGCGAAGACGTCGGCCTCGGCGTAGTGGGCGGCGGTGGCCGCGTGGTCGAGACCGCCGGCGAATTCGACGCTGCCGGGCTCGGTGCACCGGTGGGCGAGCGCGCGCAGACGGTCCTCGTACGGGCCCTGGCCGACGAGGACGAGGACGGCGCCGGGGACGGCCCGGCGGATCGCCGACAGGGCCCGGATCAGGACGTCCTGCCCCTTGCGCGGGACGAGCCGGGCGACGCAGAGGATCACCGGCCCGGTGCGGGCCCGCCGGGCGCCCTCGGCACCGGGCCGGAAGCGGTCCGGGTCCACGCCGGGGACGAGGCGCGCCAGCCGGGCGTCCGGGCCGAGGGCGGGGGCGATCCGGGCGCGGGTGTACTCGCCGAGGTAGGTGACGACGTCGACGCTGCGGCCTATCCGGCGCAGCAGGCGGCGGGCGCCGGGGGTGCGGGCCCACCAGATCTCGTGGCCGTGGGTGGTGGCGACGGTGCGGCGGATGCCGTCGGCCTGGCGGAGCAGGCCTGGGGTCATCGCGGCGAGCGGGGCGGCGGCGCCGAACCAGACCCGGTCGCAGCCGTGGGCACGGGCGATCTCGGCGGCGCGGCGGGTGGCCCGGGCGGTGGGCAGCAGGGTGCGGGCCCGGTCGCGGATCACCGGGAAGGGGAGAGCGGCGTCGTGCCGATCGGCGCCCGGTTCGGCGGAGGTGTAGACCACGACGTCGGAGTGGGGCAGCCGGGTGGCCAGGGCGTGGACGAAGGTTTCGATGCCGCCTTGGCGGGGCGGGAAGTCGTTCGTGACGATGAGTGTGCTGCCCATGGGCGGGTGGGACCTCGGTTCGGTGTCGGAGAAGCGGCCGGGGAAGGGATCGGAGGAGGCGTCGGGGAGGGGCTCGGAGCGGGGGAGACGGGGAGGGCCGGCGGGAGGACCCGGGCGAGCAGGACGAGGAGGACCGGCAGCGCGAGGTAGCCGAACCGCCCGGCGGGGGCGAGCAGGAAGGCCAGGGCGAGCCCGAGGGCGAGCCGGTCGGCGGCGTCCGCCGCGTGCCGGGGCGGGTGGGTGAGCAGGGAGGCCGCGAGGGCGGCTGCGGCGAGCAGCAGCAGGCCGACGGCCGCGTACCAGCCGGGCGGGCCGAGGTCGGCGAGCAGCCGTCCGGGCAGCGGGCTGGCGGCGGGGGTGGGCAGGTCGCCGCGGCCGGTGGGGAAGGCGAACACCTGGTGGAGCATCGGCCCGGGCGAGCGCAGGGCGCCGGGCAGGACGAGCAGGGCCGTGCCGCCCACCGCGACGGCGGCGGCGCGCAGGGCGGGGCGCCGTCCGGCGGTGGCGGCGAGCAGCGCGGTGACCACGGCGACGGCCGGCCAGGCCGTCCACTTGAGCGAGCAGGCGGCGGCGAGGGCCAGTCCGGCGGGGGCGGGGCGCCGTCGGGCGGCGAGGGTGAGGGCGAGCCAGCAGAGGCCGGTCATCGGCAGGTCGACGCCGCTGACGCAGAGCGGCAGCGCGACGACGGGCGAGGCGGTCAGCGCGGCGAGGGCGGTCCGCGGGCCGAGGGGTGGGGTGGTCGGCGTGGGGAGGGCGGTCCGCCGCCCGGCGGGCGCGGAGCGCAGCAGGCAGGCGAGGAACGCGGCCGCGCACCAGAGCCGTGCGTCGCCCGCCACCCGGGCGAGCGGCAGACCGCCGAGTGACAGGCCGTCGAGTGACAGGCCGCCGAGCGGCAGTCCGTCGAGCAGGGCCCGGGGGAGTCCGAGGATCGCCATTCCGGGCAGGTACGGGGTGTACTCGGCCACCGTCCGGGGCTCGGCGAGGTACGGCGTTCCGGTGTGCAGCAGCAGGGCCCCGGAGCGTTCGATCACCCCGACCTCGCTCTGCCCCCGGCTGGTCAGCACGAGGGCGAGCAGCGGCACGGCGACGGCCCCGGTGAGTGCGAGGGCGATGGACAGCGGCCGGCCCCGGCGCGTCGGCAGGAGGGCGGCGAGCGCCGCCAGCAGGTAGCCGACGGCGGCGCAGGTGCCCCAGGTGCGGTGCGGGCCGAGGTCGGAGAGCAGCGGGAAGGCCCCGGCCCATCCGGCCGCGAGGAGCCATCCGCCGCACCACGCGGCGGCGTGTCGCCGGTCTGGGGAGTCGTGCCGATTCATCACCCGTTCATTGCATCGTCGCAGGTCAGCCTGGTCATCACGGTCAGGTCGAGTCCTCTGGTCGGGTTTCCCCTACCATCCGTCGGGGCCGTCGCCCGGCGACCTTCGCATCCGATCTGACGTTCGGTGTTCGTCGGATTACGGAAAGTGCCCGCGCTCCCGCTATCGTGTCGGCGTGGTGAGGTCGTGGGATGCGGCAGTGGAGCGGGCGCAGGACCGGCTGGCGGCGGGGCCGCGGCTGCGGGCGGTCGCCGAGGGGGACGAACGGCGGTTCGCCCTCTGGGACTTGGCGTCCCTGGTGGAAGGTGAGCTGGGGGAGCTGGTGGCCCCGGACGAGCTGACGCCGGAGGCCGAGCGCCGGTGGCGCGAGCGGCTGGGGGAGAGCGGCCGGGAGTGGCCCGGCGGCGAGCTGTACCGGCGCCGCTACTGGGTGCTGGACGAGGACGGAGCCGCGGCCGGCACGGTGGCGGTGGACAACTGGACCAAGGGACCCGGCCAACTCGCCGTCTCCTCCCTCTACTTGATCCCGGAGGCGCGTGGCCGGGGGCTGGCCGCCGGGGCGCTGGACGAGGTGTACGCGGCGTCCGCCGCGGAGGGCCTGCCCGGCTTCCGGCTGGAGGCGCACTGGGCCTGGCAGCACGCCGTCCGCTACTACCTGCGCCGCGGCCTCTGGGTGGTCGGCTGGAAGCGTTCGCTGGCCCTGGCCCGGATGCCGCAGCTCCCGCCGTACCGGGTGTGCGAGGAGGGAGGCTGGCTGCACCTGCTGGTCGCGGACCGGGGGTGGGGCTGGGTGCCGATGCTCGCTGCCGGCTGCGAGGGTCGCTGGCTGCGGCTGGACGAGACGCCCGACTACCGGGCGGCCGACGGCTGGGTGCACGAGTACGCGCGTTCGACGCTGGCGCTGCACCTGGCGCTCGCGGGCCGGCCGCTGGTGCGCGGCCCGCAGTGGTGGGCGGAGGCGTGGCGGTGGTCGGACGCCGGGGAGCCGGAGGGGCTGGCCTACAAGATCGAGCACTTCGAGCAGCTGGCCCTGGCGGCGGGCCGCCAGGTGGTCAGTCCGTACCGCCCGGCGGTGGCGGCGTCTGAAACCCCGCCCCCGCCCCCGACCCAGTCCCAGTCCCAGTCCCCGGCACCGGCGCCGGCGCCGAGAGCGGAGGCCCCGGTGGCGGCGGCGCCGGGGCTGGCAGACTCGGGGGATGGCTGAGATCGAGATCGACGGCGCGCCGGCCGACCCGGCGCGGCTGGCCGCACTGGGGCTGCTGAACTACGGGCACTTCACCACGCTGCGCGCCGAGGCGGGCCGGGTCCGGGGCCTGGCGCTGCACCTGGACCGGCTGGTCCGGGACTGCCGGGTGCTGTTCGCCGCCGAGTTGGACCGGGAGGCGGTGCGGGAGCGGATCCGCGCGGTGCTGCCCGCCGACGGCGCGCCGGTGATCGTCCGGGTGACGGTGTACGACCCGGCGCTCGGCCTGGAACGCCCCGGCGCCCCGGCGGTGCCCCGGCTGCTGCTGACCACCCGCCCGGCGGCGGCAGCGGCGCCGGGCCCGCTGCGGGTGCGCACGGTCGGGTACCGGCGGGAGCTGCCGGAGGTGAAGCACGTCGGCCTGTTCGGCCTGGTCCACCACCGCAGGCGGGCCCAACTCGATGGCTACGACGACGTGTTGCTGGTGGATCCGGGCGGCGGCGGGGTGGTCGAGGGCGCCACCTGGAACGTCGGCTTCCTCGACGGCCGCCGACTGGTCTGGCCGGACGGCCCGAGCCTGCCCGGGGTGACCGCCGCGCTGCTGGCCGACGCGTACGGCGGGCCGCAGTCGCGCGAGCGGGTGGACGCGTCCGGGCTGGGCCGCTACACGGCGGCGTTCGCGGCGAACGCGGGCGTCGGCGTCCGGCCGCTGGCAGCGGTCGACGGTACGGCCTTCGACCCGGCGCACCCCGTGCTCGCCGAACTCGCCACCGCCTACGGGGAGATCACCGCCGACCCGGTGTGAGCCCGCCCGGCGCGGGCCCGCAGGCCCCCGGAGGGGGGTGGGGATATCCCCACCCCCGGTCCGCCAGCGGCCTCCATGGTCCGCCGGCCTGGCCTTTTCTAGCGTGGAACCCGTCGACGACCACCGACGATCCCCGAGGGAAGGCCCACCCATGGCACGCCGCCACGACCGCCCATCGACCGAGCCGTACGCCGCCGGACCGTACGCCGCCGGCCCGTACGCGACGGGGGCGTACGGCGGCGGCCCGTACCCCGAGCAGGGCGCCCGTCCGGCGATCGAGCTGCGCGGGGTGCGCCGCACCTACGGCCGCGGCGGCGAGACCGTGCACGCGCTGCGCGGGATCGACCTGGCGCTGGCCCGGGGCAGCTTCACCGCCGTGATGGGCCCGTCCGGCTCCGGCAAGTCGACCTTCCTGCAGTGCGCGGCGGGCCTGGACAAGCCCGACCAGGGGGAGATCCGCCTCGGCGGCGAGGACATCACCCGGCTGAGCGAGGACCGGCTCACCAAGCTGCGCCGCAGCCGGATCGGCTTCGTCTTCCAGTCCTTCAACCTGCTGCCCTCGCTGACGGTGGAGCAGAACGTGCTGCTCCCGCAGCGGCTGGCCGGCGAGCGCCAGGACCGCGCCCGGGCCCGGGAGCTGCTGGCCCAGGTCGGCCTCGGTGAGCACGCCAAGCGGCGGCCCGGCCAGCTCTCCGGCGGCCAGCAGCAGCGGGTGGCGATCGCCCGCGCGCTGATCACCGACCCGGACGTGGTGTTCGCCGACGAGCCGACCGGCGCGCTGGACACCCGCACCGCGCACGAGGTGCTGGGCCTGCTGCGGCGCGCCGTGGACGACCTGGGCGCGACGGTGGTCATGGTGACCCACGACCCGGTGGCGGCCTCGTTCGCCGACCGGGCGCTGTTCCTGGCCGGCGGCGCGCTCGTCGACGAGCTGCACCACCCGCAGGCGCAGGCCGTCGCCGACCGGATGGTCTCGCTCACCGCCCGCCCGGTGGGGGTCGCGGCGTGAACGGGCGGCGTGGACCGATCGACGAGTGGAACGGGGCAGGGGCATGAGCAACGGACTGGCGCGCGCCTCGGTGCGCTTTCGACCCGCCTCCTTCGTGGGCACCCTGGTCGCCCTGCTGCTGGGCGCCGCCGTGGTGGTGGCCTGCGGCGTGCTGCTGCAGACCGGTGTGACCGCGAGCGTCGCACCGCAGCGGTACGCGGGCGCCCCGGTGGTGGTCGCGGCCGACCCGGTGGTGCGGATCACCGCCAAGGTCGGCCGCGACACCGAGACCAGGGAGCAGACCACCCCCGAGCGGGCCCGGACGGACGCCGCCCTGGTGGGCCGGATCGCCGCACTGCCCGGGGTCGCCGCCGCCCGCCCGGACAGCGCCTTCCCGCTGCCGGCCGGCACCGGCACCCCCGCCCTGACCGGCCGGGGCTTCGCCGCGCTCGGCATCGCCGGCCCCGCCGACCAGCTGGTCGAGGGCCGTGCGCCCGGCGCCGACGAGGTGGTGCTGGACGCCGACACGGCGCGCGCCGCCCACCTCGCGCCCGGCGCGAAGCTCACCCTCACCGCCCCCGGCGGCACCGGCGACTACCGGATCTCCGGCCTGGCCGCCGCCCAACCGGCCGGCCCCACCGCCTGGTTCGCCGACGCCACCGCCGACCGCCTCTCCGGCCACCCCGGCCGGATCGACGCGATCGCCGTCCAGCCGCGCGAGGGCGTGGACCGCGCCGCGCTGGTCGCGCAGGTCCGCCAGGCCCTCGACGCCCAGGCCCTCGGTGCCAAGGCCGCGGACACCCGGGCCGCGGACGCCAAGGCCGCCGGCACCCCGGCCCTCGGCCTTGAGGCCAAGGCCGAGAGCGGCGGCGCCAAGGTCTTCACCGGTGACGGCCGCGGCACCGTCGAACAGCCCGCCATCGGCGAGGCCCGCACCCTGCTGATAGGGCTCGGCGGCAGCTTCGGCGGCTACGCCACCATGACCGCGATCTTCGTCGTGATGAGCACCGTCGCCCTGGCCACCGGCCAGCGCGCCCGCGAGTTCGCCCTCCTGCGCGCCATCGGCGCCACCCCGCGGCAGATCCGCCGCACCATCGCCACCGAGGCGATGCTGGTCGCGCCGGTCGCCGGGGCGCTCGGTATCCTGCCCGGACTGGCCCTGGCCCGCTGGTGGTTCGACGAACTGACCTCGCGCGGCGCCGTGCCGCAGGGCGTGCGGCTGGACGTCGGCCCGCTGCCGATGCTCGCCGCCGTCCTCATCTGCACCCTCGCCGCGCTGACCGCCGGATTCCTGGCCGCCCGCCGCCCCGCCAAGCTGCGCCCCGGTCAGGCGCTCGGCGCGGCCGCCGTCGAACCGGGCCACCCCGGCAAGGTGCGGACCGTCATCGGGCTGCTCTTCGCCGCCGGCGGCGTGGTGGCCGCCGCCTTCGCGGCCGCCCTGGACGGCATCAACGCCGCCAACACCGCGCTCGGCGTGGTCATGTGCTTCATGCTGGCCGTCGCGCTGCTCGGCCCCTGGGTGGCGCGGGTCGCCGCCACGGTGTTCGGCGCCCCGCTGCGGGCCGGCGGCGCCCCCGGCTCGCTGGCCGCCGACAACACCCGCGCCAACGCCCGCCGGCTGGCCTCCGCGATCACCCCGATCGTGCTGGTCACCGCCTTCTGCGGCACCCTGCTGTTCCTCCAGAGCACCATCAGCCACGCCACCGGCGCGAACGTGCGGGACGGCATCGTCGCCGACCACGTGATCGGCTCCACCGGCCCCGGCCTGCCCGCGGGCACCGCCGGGCGGGCCGCCAAGGTGCCCGGTGTGGACGCCGCGGTCGGCGTGCTGCGCACCGCCGCCGTGTACACCCACGACATGCAGCTCGGCTCCGCCACCGCGCTCGGCGTCGACGGCGACCCGGCCCGGCTGTCCCGGGTGCTCGACCTGGGCGTGCGCAGCGGTTCGCTCGCCGACCTGGGCCGCGCCGCCGATACCGTCGCCCTGGACGCCACGCTGGCCGACGCCCTGGACGTCAAGGTCGGCGACCGGGTGCCGCTGCGGCTCGGCGACGGCACCCCGGTGCAGCCCGCCGTGGTCGCCGTCTACGACCGCGGGCTCGGCTTCGGCCAGGTGCTGCTGCCCCGGGCGGTCGTCGCCGGGCACGTCACCGCCGGGTACGACAGCCAGGTGCTGGTCGCCGACGCGCCGGGCGCCGACCGCGCGGCGGTGGCGGCCGCGCTGGCGGGCCTCGCGGGCCCCGGCGGGGCGACCGTGACCGACCGGGCCGGATTCGTCGCCCAGTCCGACAAGATGATGGAGCTGAACGCCTGGGCCAACACCGTGATGGCCGGCGTGCTCGGCGGGTTCGCCGCCGTCACCGCCGTCAACACCCTGGTGATGACCGTCCTCGACCGGCGCCGCGAGGTCGCCCTGCTCCGGCTGGCCGGCACCACCCGGCGCCAGGTGCGCGGCATGATGCGCTGGGAGGCGCTGCTGGTCGCCGCGACCGGCCTGGTGATCGGCGGGGGGATCGCCTGGGTCGCCCTCGTCCCGATCGCCCGGGGCGTCGCCAACTCCTCCCCGTACATCCCGCCGGCGCTCGCCCTGCCGCTGGCCGCCGGAGCCGTCCTGCTCTGCCTCGGCGCGACCGGGTTGCCCGCCCGGGCCCTGCTGCGCACCCGCCCGGTGGCACTGGGCGCCGCCCGGCAGTAGCGGAGGCCCGCGCATGCTCGAAGGGCCCCGTCCGGTACCGCCGGACGGGGCCCTTCGAGCATGCGCGGCACCTGCTCGAGGATCGCTGGACGGGCACACCAGAGCCTCGCTCGTACGGGTGACAAAAGCCGGGCCGAGTAGGCGCAATGGGGTAGCCGGGAAACTCCAAACCCCTTTATTGGAGCTGATCGTGATGTCGGATCAGCTACGCTCTCGCCCGCCCCGCCCGTCCCGCCCGACCCGCCGAAGCAGAGAGTAGCCCGACATGAGCAGTCCTCCCGCGGCCGCCGCGCCCCGCTGGCCGCTGATCCTGCTGCGCACCACCGCGACCACCCTGGCGGTCCTGGCCCTGCTCCAGGTCATGCTGGCCGGCAGCTTCCTCAACGGCACCTACGAGTCCCTCAAGGACCACGAGGGCAACGCGATGACGCTGGCCACCGTGGTCCTCTGCCAACTGGTGGTGGCCGCGCTGGTGCGCCGGCCCGGCCGCGGCCCGCTCTGGCCGCTGTGGACCACCGCCGTGCTGACCGTCGCCGTCGTCGGCCAGATGGCGGCCGGCTACGCGCGGTCGATCAGCGTGCACGTCACCCTCGGGGTGCTGCTGGTCAGCGGGGTCCTGTTCGGGCTGGTCGGCGCCTGGCGGCTGCCGCTGCCCGCCCGCGCGGACCACCTGCCCGAGCCGGACGGCAGCGGACGCCTGCCGCGCCCCGGCGGGCCGCTGGAGGTGTCCAAGTGAACCGTCGCCGGTTCCTGGGCGTCGGCGCCTCCGTCCTCGGCGCGGGCGCGCTGGCCGCCGTCGCGGGCCCCGCCGCCGCCCGGCTGTTCGCCGAGGGCCACCCCGGCCGGCTGCTCAGCAGCGGCCTCGACCTGCCCGAGCCGTTCCAGGTCCCGCTGCCGGTGCCCACGGTGCTCCAGCCGGTGCGCACCGACGCGACGGCCGACTACTACGAGATCACCCAACGGGTCGCCGAGCTGGAGATCCTGCCCGGCGTCAGGACCGAGGCCTGGACGTACGGCGGCACCTTCCCCGGGCCGACGGTGGTCACCCGGTCCGGCCGGGCGGCGGTGGTCAAGCACCGCAACGAGCTGCCGGTGCCGTCCGTGGTCCACCTGCACGGCGGCCACACCCCGGCCGACAGCGACGGCTACCCCGTCGACCTGCTGCTGCCGGTCGGCTCCTCCGGCGCGGGCCGGGGGGCGCCGGGCATGCCGGGGATGTCCGACATGCCCGGCATGCAGGGGATGGGCCACGAGGCGGGGCGCACCGCCGAGGGCGAGCGCACCCACACCTACCCGGGCAAGCAGCGCGCCGCCACCCTCTGGTACCACGACCACCGGATGGGCTTCACCGGCCCCGGCGTCTGGCGCGGCCTGGCCGGCTTCCACCTCGTCCACGACGACGAGGAGAGCGCCCTGCCGCTGCCGCGCGGCGACCGCGACCTCCCGCTGATGCTCGCCGACCGCTCCTTCGCCGGGGACGGCTCCTTCCGCTACCCCGCCCTGGACGAGGACCTCGCCTCGCCCGGCGTCACCGACGACTACATGAACGGCGTCCTCGGCGACGTCATCCTCGTCAACGGCGCCCCCTGGCCCCGCCTCGACGTCGACCGCGCCCGCTACCGGCTGCGCCTGCTCAACGCCTCCAACGCCCGCCCCTACCGGCTCCGGCTCGACCCGCAGCCCTCCGGCGGCGACGCCCTCGTCCAGATCGGCTCCGACGGCGGCCTGCTCGCCGCCCCGGTCGCCCACGACGTGCTGGAGATCGCCCCGGCCGAGCGCTTCGACATCGTCGTCGACTTCTCCCGCTACGCCCCGGGCACCTCGGTGCGGCTGCTCAACCTCTTCGGCAGCGGGCGCACGGCGGAGGTGATGCGCTTCGACGTCTCCGGCAAGAAGGTCAGCGACGACTCGACCGTGCCCGACAAGCTGTCCACGATCGAGGAACTGGACGCCTCCGCCGTCGACGTCACCCGCAAGTTCATCTTCCGGCGCAGCGGCAGCTACGGCTGGACCATCAACGGCGACCTGTACCGGCCCGGCCACGACCTCGCCCGGCCCGCCCTCGGCAGCACCGAGCGGTGGCGCTTCACCTCCGACCTGCACCACCCCGTCCACGTCCACCTCAACCAGTTCCAGGTGCTCAGCCGCAACGGTCGCGACCCGGGCCCGTACGACGGCGGCTGGAAGGACACCGTCGACCTGCGTCCGGCCGAGGCGGTCGAGGTCCTGGTGCGCTTCACCGACTACCGGGGGACGTACATGATGCACTGCCACAACCTGGAGCACGAGGACATGGCGATGATGGCGGACTTCACCGTGCAGTGAGCAGGGCCTGGGGGTTTCATCCGGTCGGCTTCATCCGGTCGGCCGAGTGTCGGAGGGCGCGCGGTGCGCGCTCCGGCACTCGTGGCCTAGCGTCGCGGGGAGACGTACCCCGCCCGCCGCCCGCCGTTTCGTCCTCCCGCCGACCCGCTGTCCCGCTGTCCCGCCGACCGAGGAGCCGCCGCGCATGACCACCCCCGCCGAACGCCGCCGGCACGGCCGGGCCGCCCGCGACCGCGTCTCCCGCTCCGCCCACGGGCGGTGGATCCCCGCCGCCGACCGGCCCGACCCGGTCGAGGTACTGGTGCGCCAGGGCGAGGACCGGGTCGCCCGGCTGCTGCCGATCCGCTACGGGCGGATGGCCGACACCCCCTTCGCCTACCTGCGCGGCGCCGCCGCCGTCATGGCCGCCGACCTCGGCGCCGTCCCCGACACCGGCCTCACCGTCCAACTGTGCGGCGACGCCCACCTGGTGAACTTCGGTCTGTTCGCCTCGCCGGAACGCGCCCTGCTCTTCGACGTCAACGACTTCGACGAGACCCACCCCGGCCCCTTCGAGTGGGACGTCAAACGGCTGGCCGCCAGCATCGCCGTCGCCGCCCGCGACCACGGACAGGACGAGGACCGCGCCCACCGCGCCGCCCGCACCGCCGTCCAGGGCTACGCCACCGCCATGCGCCGCCTCGCCGGGCTCGGCGAACTCGACGTCTGGTACTCCCGGATCGACGCGGGCGACCTGCTGGCGCCGCTCCGCAAACCCCGGCAGCGCAAGCAGGCCGAGGCCGACCTCGCCCAGGCCCGCCGCCGCACCAGCCTGCACGCCTTCGGCAAGCTCACCGAGGAACGCGACGGGCAGCGGCGCATCATCAGCGCGCCACCGCTCATCGAACCGCTGAAGAAGAACGAACTGCTCGACATCGGCAAGGTGTTCAGCGACTACCGGGCCACCCTCGCCGAGGACCGTCGCGTCCTCCTCGACCGCTACCGCTTCGTCGACGCGGCGATGAAGGTCGTCGGTGTCGGCAGCGTCGGCACCCGCTGCTACATCGTCCTGCTGGAGGGCCGGGACACCCGGGACCCGCTGTTCCTCCAGCTCAAGGAGGCCGGACGGTCCGTCCTGGAGGACCACCTGCCGCCCACCCGGGTCGACGCCGAGGTCTCCGTCCACCACGGCGGGCGCCGCGTCGTCACCGGCCAGCACCTCATGCAGGCCGCCAGCGACATCTTCCTCGGCTGGACCACCGGCCCCGCCGGGCGCCACTTCTACGGCCGCCAACTGCGCGACATGAAGGGCTCGGTCGAGGTCGCCGACCTCACCCCGTCCGGCCTGCGCGCCTACGCCGACCTGTGCGGCCGCACCCTCGCCCGCGCCCACGCGCGCACCGGCGACCGCCTCGCCATCGCCGGCTACCTGGGCGGCGCGGACGCCTTCGCCGAGGCGATCGCCGACTTCTCCGTCCGGTACGCCGACCAGACGGCGCTCGACCACGCCGAACTGGTCGCCGCGATCGACGCCGGCCGGATCGTCGCGACCCCGGGCGTCTGAGCACGGCGCGCCTCCCGGCGGGTGCGCTCCGGGGCCGGGGGTACGGGGGTGCGGGGTGGGGGGTGCGGAAAACGGGTTGCCCCGGCAGGCGCGGTCGGCGTTGGCTGGCCCGCATGACCGAACTGCGCACCGACCGCCTTCTCCTGCGCCCCTGGCGGGACACCGACCTCGCACCCTGGGCCGCGATGAACGCCGACCCCGAAGTCCGCGAGCACCTCGGGGACGTCCTCACCCGCGAGCAGTGCGACGCCTCGGTGGCGCGCTTCGAGGCCGAGAGCGCGGCGCGCGGATACGGCTGGCTGGCCGTCGAGGTGCGCGCCACCGGCGAGTTCGTCGGCCTGGCGGGCCTCGACGAGGTCGACGAGGGCCTGTCCTTCACCGGCGTCGAGATCGGCTGGCGCCTCGCCCGCGCCGCCTGGGGCCACGGCTACGCCACCGAGGCGGCCCGCACCGTCCTCGCCCACGGCTTCGACACCCTCGGCCTCCCCGAGATCCTCGCCGTCACCACCGCGACCAACCACCGCTCGCAGGCCGTCATGCGCCGCCTCGGCATGACGTCCGACCCCGCCGACGACTTCGATGACCCGACCGCCCCCGAGGGCCCGCTGCGTCCCAACGTGCTGTTCCGCCTCCGCCGCGAGCAGCGGGCGGGCTGAACGGCGGGCTGACGGCGGGCCGACCGCGGGCCGAGAACGGGCCGACGGCGGGCGCGTCCCGGGGCTCGGCGCCGTTGTCAGTGGCGTGTGGTTGGGTGATCCACATGCTGGCGATCGGGGTGCAGGAGAACGACGGGACGCGCCACCTCCGGGTGGAGGCGGCCGAGTTGGCGCGGTTGGTGCGGCGGATCGGCGCGAAGGGCGACCGCTTCCTGGTCGCCCAGCGGATACCGGACCTGCCGGACGTCTTCATCCAGGTGTGGCACGCCGAAGGCGGCGAGTACACGCTCGAACACCGCGACGGCTCCGCCGCCCGGCACTTCGAGGTGCGCACCGACGGTCCCGAGGCGGTCATCGCCGCGATGACGGGCTGGGCGCAGCACGAGCCGGGCTGGGGCGACGGCCTGGACTGGCAGCCGCTCGACCTGGGCCCGCAGCCGGAGCCCGCCCCGCCGCTCGACGTGCCCGCCGACGACCTGCGGCAGTTGCACGACCGGCTGCGCCTCACCCTGGCCGGCGGCTACACCACCCGCGCCGAGCTCGCCGAACTCGCCGAGGACCACCTGGTCTCCGGCGACCACCGCCCGCTCTCCCGCGACCAGGCCGAGCAACTGGCCGACCGGCTCTGGCTGGAGCGCGTCGGCGAGCAGACCGGCTGGATCGGCGAGACCGACCCGGAACGCCTCACCCGGGCCTTCGCCGCCCTGGAGGAGGCCGGCATCACCGCCCGGGAGCACTTCAGCTGCTGCGGTTCCTGCGGCGACGCCGAGATCGCCGCCGCCGGGGCACCGGACGCCCGCGGCTACGTCTACTTCCACACCCAGGCCACCGACTCCGCCGCCGCCGGCCACGGCCTCACCCTCCGCTACGGCGGCTTCGACGCCTCCCCGCTGACCACCACCGCCATCGGCCACGAGGTGGCCGCCGCGCTCACCGACGCCGGCCTGCCCGCCCGTTGGAACGCCGACCCCTCCCGCGCGATGGAGATCCGCCCCCTCCTCTGGCGCCGCCGCCTGGCCGGGTGAGGCCCGTGGCTCCGGCGGGGAGGCGGGTGGGTCACGGCACCAGGAGGTGGAGGGCGCCGGGCGCGGCGCTCACGTCGACGGGGAGGGCCGCGATGAACTCGCCGTCGGCGTAGGCGGTGATGGCGGGGGAGTCGATCCGCAGGGATGCGGTGCGGTGGGTGGTGACTTCGGGGTGGGCGGTGTGGGTGCCCTTGAAGAGGGTGGGGAAGAAGCGGGCGATGCGCAGACGGGGCATGGCGGCGACGAGGGTGAGGTCGAGGAGCCCGTCGTCGGGGAGGGCGTCGGGGCAGATGAGCATGCCGCCGCCGTAGCTGCGGGTGTTGCCGACGGCGGCCAGGGTGAGGTCGCGTTCGATGACGGTGCCGTCGGCGAGGGTGATGCGGAAGGGCAGCGGGCGCAGGTTGGCGAACTCCGCGAGGATGGCCAGGTTGTAGCGCATCCGGCCGCGGGGCCAGCGCAGGCGGTTGGCGCGGTCGCTGACCAGCGAGTCGAAGCCGGTGGCGAGGACGGAGCCGTACCAGCGGGTGGTGCCGTCGGCGGCGGTGACCAGGCCGAGGTCGACGGTCCTGGTGCGTCCGGCGGCGACGACGTCGGCGGCGGCTTCGGGGGTGGCGAGCGGGAGGCCGTACGCGCGGGCGTGGTCGTTGCCGGTGCCGGCGGGTATCACGCCGAGCGGGACGGCGGTGCCGGCGACGGCCTGGAGCGCGAGGTTGACCATGCCGTCGCCGCCGACGGCCACGACGGCGTCGACGCCGTCCGCCACGGCCCGGCGGGCGAGGCGGACGGCGTCCTCGGGGTCGCGGCCGGCGTGCCGGTCGACGTGGAGGCCGAGGGCGTGCAGACGGGCGACGGCCCGGTGGGCGGCGGGCGCGGCGTGGCCGGCGCCCGCCGCCGGGTTGCTGAGGACGGCCACTCGCCTGATGGCTCGCGGACCGCCGGTCACGGGATCAGCTTGCCGGGGTTGAGGATGCCCGCCGGGTCCAGTTCGGCCTTGACGGCGCGCAGGATGCGCACGCCGAGCTCGCCGATCTCGTCGCTCATCCAGGGCCGGTGGTCGGCGCCGACGGCGTGGTGGTGGGTGATGGTGCCGCCGGCGGTGACGATGGCGTCGCCGGCGGCGCGCTTGGCGGCGGCCCACCGGGCGAGCGGGTCCTCGCCGAGGGCGGCGACGACGGTGAAGTAGAGCGAGGCGCCGGTCGGGTAGACGTGCGAGACGTGGCAGAGGACGAGGGCGCCGGGCAGGGCGGCGGTGAGGGCCTCGGTGACGGCGGTCCGCAGCCGCGGGAGCCGGCTCCAACTGGCCGCGGTCTCCAGGGTTTCGCAGAGGGCGCCGGCGCTGAGCAGGGAGTCCCGCAGGTAGGGGGCGTTGAAGCGGCCGTGTTCCCAGGCCCGGGCGGGGGCTTCGCCGAGGGAGGTGGCGCCGGCGGCGAGCAGGGTGTCGCGGGTGAGCCGGTGGCGGGTGGCGACCTGTTCGGCGGTGCCTTCGAAGACGGTGACGGCGAGGCAGCCGGTGACGGCGGGGGCGCCGCCGATCTGCTCGGTCATGGCGAGGTTGACCATCGTCTCGGCCTCGTCGGAGAGCCGGATGACGGTGGGGCCGGTGCCGGCCTGCTCGACGGCGCGCAGGGCGGCACTGCCGGTGGCGAAGTCGGGCAGGCTCCAGGCCTCGTAGGCCTTGACGGCGGGCAGCGGGTGGACGCGGAGCCGGACGGCGGTGATGACGCCGAGGGTGCCTTCGGAGCCGAGGAAGAGTTCGCGCAGGTCGGGGCCGGCGGCGGAGGCGGGGGCGCGGCCGAGGTCGAGCACCCCGGCGGGGGTGACGACGCGCAGGCCGCGGACCATCTCGTCGAAGCGCCCGTGGCCGGCCGAGTCCTGGCCGGAGGAACGGGTGGCGGCGAAGCCGCCGAGGGTGGCGTAGCGGAAGCTCTGCGGGTAGTGGCCGAGTTCGTAGCCGCGCTCGGCGAGCAGGGCCTCGGCGGCGGGGCCGGTGAGGCCGGCGCCGAGGACGGCCTCACCGGAGGTCTCGTCGAGGTCGTGGAGCCGGTCGAGGCGGCGCAGGCCGAGCGAGATGACGGCGGTGAGGCCGCCGCGTTCGGGGTCGAGGCCGCCGACGACGCTGGTGCCGCCGCCGAACGGGACGACGGCGATGCGGCGTTCGGCGCAGAGCGCGAGGACGGCGGCGATCTCCTGCTCGTCGCCGGGCAGCACGACGGCGTCGGGCGCGTCCTGGGGAGCGCGGCTGCGGCGGCGCAGCAGGTCGGGGGTGGACTTGCCGCCGGCGCGGGGGAGCCGGTCGGCGTCGGCGGCGCTGACGTTGGTCTCTCCGACGGCGGCGGCGAGGGCCTTGAGGTCGTCGGCGGTGATCCGCGAGGGGTACAGGAGGACCTCGTCGGCGGCCGGTCCGGGGGCGGCGTCGCCGGTGACGCCGAGGGCGGCGGCGAGCAGCCCCTTGATGTCCGCGGACAGCTCCTTGGCGAGGGCCGGGTCGCCCCAGGCGTCCCACTTCATCGGGGGGAGCGGCAGCGCGGCGCCGGCCGGTCCCGCTTGCGTCTCAGGTGCCATGCGTTACAGTTTCACACATCATGTCAAGTAGTAACGCCGAGTCCCCTGGCAGTCCCGCGCGCAGCACCGACGACGCGATCCTGGACGCCGCCGCCGACCTGATCGTCCATCTCGGCGTGCGCCGAACGCAGTTGGCGGAGATCGCCCGCCGCGCCGGGGTCAGCCGGCCGACCGTCTACCGGCGCTGGCCGGACGTCCGGGCGGTGATCGGCGCCCTGCTCACCCGGGAGATCCGGGCCACCCGGGAGGGCGTCGCCCTGACGCTCGGGGGCGACGGCGCCCCGATCGGCCGGGAGGCCTTCGTCGACGGGGTCGTCGAGGTGGCCGTCCGGCTGCGGGACCACCCGGTGCTCGGCGCGCTGCTGCGCTCCTCCGACTCCGACCTGCTGCTGGAGTACGTCGTCGAGCGGCTCGGCACCAGCCAGCGCGGCCTGCTGGAGGCGCTGCGGGCCGGCATCGAGCAGGGGCAGGCGCACGGTTCGATCCGGGCCGGGGAGCCGGTCGAACTGGCCGCCATGGTCCTGCTGATCGCCCAGTCCACCGTCCAGTCGCACCGCATGGTCGCCTCCCTGCTGTCGGAGGCCGCCTGGCGGCGCGAACTGACCAGAGCACTGAACGGATACCTCGCGCCATGACCTCGACGCCCGCCGGATCCTCCGCCGCTCACTCCGCCGCTCCCTTCGCCGGCTCCAGCCGACTCGACGCCGGCCGGCGCCAGGCGGAACTCGAAGCGCTGGGGGACCGCCCGCGGGTCGACCTGCTGGTGATCGGCGGCGGCGTCACCGGTGCCGGGGTGGCCCTGGACGCCGCCTCGCGCGGGCTGCGCACGGTGCTGGTCGAGTCCCGCGACCTGGCGTTCGGCACCAGCCGCTGGAGCTCCAAGCTGGTGCACGGCGGCCTGCGCTACCTCGCCTCCGGACGGATCGGGGTGGCCCGGGAGAGCGCGATCGAGCGCGGCGTGCTGATGACCCGCACCGCCCCGCACCTGATCCGCGCGCTGCCCCAACTGGTGCCGCTGCTCCCGGGGTTGCTGCGCCCCGGGCAGGCCTCGCTGATCCGGGTGGGCTTCCACGCCGGGGACGCGCTGCGGATCGGCGCCGGGACGCCGGGCGCGCTGCTGCCCCGGGTGCGCCGGATCGGCGCCGCGCGGACGCGGCAGCTGGTGCCGGGCGTGCGGACCGCCGGGCTGTCCGGCGCGCTGGTCGCGCACGACGGCCAACTCGTCGACGACGCCCGGCTGGTGGTGGCGCTGGCGCGAACCGCGGCGCAGTACGGCGCCACCGTGCTGACCAGGGTGCGGGCGGAGTCCGTGACCGGCAGCTGCGCCCGGCTCACCGACACCGTCACCGGGCAGTCGCTGACCGTCGAAGCCGGCGCGGTGGTCAACGCCACCGGCGTCTGGGCGGGCGAGGTGGACCCGTCGATCAGGCTGCGCCCCAGCCGGGGCACCCACCTCCTGGTGGACGCCGCCGCGCTCGGCCACCCGACCGCGGCGCTCACCGTGCCGGTGCCCGGTTCGACCAGCCGCTTCGTCTTCGCGCTGCCCCAGCAACTCGGCCGGGTGGCGATCGGGCTGACCGACGAGGACGCGCCCGGTCCGATCCCGGACGAGCCGCAGCCCGCCGAGGGGGAGCTCGCCTTCCTGCTCGACACCGTCAACGCCGCCCTGAGCACCGCGCTGACCAGGGCGGACGTGCGCGGCGCGTACGCGGGGCTGCGGCCGCTGATCGACACCGGGGGCGGCAGCACCGCCGACATCTCCCGGGAGCACGCGGTGCTGGAGTCGCCGTCCGGGCTGGTCACGGTGGTCGGCGGCAAGCTCACCACCTACCGGCGGATGGCCGAGGACGCGGTGGACGCCGCCGTGCGGCTGCGCGGCCTGCCGGCCCGGGCCTGCTGGACGGCCCGCCTGCCGCTGGTCGGCGCCCCGGCCCACCGGGACAGCCGCCCGCTCCCGGCGGGCGCCGTGCCCGGCTCGCTGCTCGCCCGCCACGGCGGATCGTCCCAGGAGGTGGTGGCCGCCGGGGAGTTGACGCCGATCGCGGAAGGCCTGGACGTGACGCGTGCCGAGGTCGCCTACGCCGTCACGCACGAGGGCGCGTTGGACGCCGCCGACGTGCTCGACCGCCGGACCAGGATCGGCCTGGTCGCCGAGGACGCCGAGCGGGCCCGGAAAGCGATCGAGGAGATCGTGGCGCAGCGCCTGTAGCGGGCGGGCGGAGGGCTCAGCGCGCCGCGCGCTCCGGCATCGGGTGCTCGGCTCCCGCGACCTCCAGGACGCAGGAGTACGGGTGCTCGGCCGCGCCCGTGCGGTCCAGCCGCACCGAGAGCGGCAGCGGCGGCTCCTCGGCGAGCTGGGCGGCGAGCGTCAGCGGGTAGACGCCGTGCCCGTGGACGCGGTGGAAGGCGCACTCCTTGCCGTCCACCAGCAACTCGGTCTCGGTGATCCAGCCGGAGCGGACGTTGACGGTGACCGAGTGCCCGGCCTGGTCGAAGTGGAAGCTGTACCGCTGGCGCATGGGGAACCTCCCGCGCGGGGGCCGCCGGTCGGGGCGGACCAGGGGATCCACCGCCAGTCTAGGCCCGGACTTCGCACATGGGGTTTTAGGTCTCCAGCCAGCGGGGTCGGGTTTCGTCTATGCCGAGGAGTTCGAGTAGGTGTGCTTGGAC
>NZ_JBFBHW010000058.1:0-52550 GCF_040685395.1 Kitasatospora sp. NPDC088779
GTCCAAGCACACCTACTCGAACTCCTCGGCATAGACGAAACCCGACCCCGCTGGCTGGAGACCTAAAACCCCATGTGCGAAGTCCGGGCCTAGACGGCGACGACTCCCCAATCCCGGACTACTACCGCGGCTCCAGCACGAGCGTCCTCAAGCAGCTCGCCACCCTCCTCGGCACCGGCGGGCCCGGCCTTTCCGACGAGGCCCTGCCGCGCGTGCAGGCGTGGTGGACCTGGCGTCTGGCCGCCGTGACGAGCGCGACCGAGCCGGACGGGCGCACCGAGCTGATCGACACCCTCCCGGCCCTAGCCGCCAGCGGCCGCTTCCCAGACGAGTGGATCCTCCAGCAGTTCCACGTCCTGCTGGACGCCAGCGGCTAAGAAGTCATCTCATTTGGGGATCCTCCGGAGGCAAATGAGGGCTGCGGCGATGCTGGCGAAGGCGGCGAAGTGGTCGGCCTTGCGTTCGTAGCGGCGGTGCAGTCGACGGAAGCCGCCGAGCCAGGCGACGGTGCGCTCGATGACCCAACGGTGGCGGCCGAGGCTTTGGGAGGACTCGGCGCCTCGGCGGGCGATGCGGGCGGGGATCTGGCGTCGTCGCAGGTAGGAGCGGATGAAGCGGTGGTCATAGGCTTTGTCGCCGTGCGGCTTGCCGGGCCTGCGTCGCCTCGGTCCGCGCCGCAAGCGGATCGGCGGGATCGCATCGACGAGCGGGATCAGGGCCTGGCTGTCATGGACGTTGGCTCCGGAGATCGCCAGCGACAGAGGCAAACCGGTACGTTCCGTCAGCAAGTGGATCTTCGACCCGTACTTGCCCCGATCGACAGGATTCGGACCCGTCAACTCCCCTTTTTCAGAGCCCGCATGTTCACCGAGTCGATGGCGCACCGCGACCAGTCCAAGTCGCCCCGCGCGCCGAGCTCGTCCAGGGCGACCCGGTGGAGCTTGGCCCACACTCGAGCCCTGCTCCACTCGGTGAAGCGGCGATGGGCGGTGGGCCCGGACGGACCGAAGCAGGGCGGCAGTTGCGCCCAGGTGCATCCCGAGGTGGCCACGAACACGATCGCCGCCAGCACTTCGCGGTCCCCGTATCGGCGTCGGCCACCGCCCTGCGGCCGACTCGGCGCCGCCGGCACCACCAACTGGAACAGCTCCCACAGCTCATCCGGCACCAAGCGCTCCACGATCGTCACGCGAGCAGCCTACAAGGCCAAATGAGATCACTTCTAACTGCGCACCGACTCCACGACGTTCACCTACCTCACTCGCGCCGCCGACGCCCACACCGAGCAGGTCCTGCTCCTCCTCAAAGACTGGATCATGACCCTCGGCCCCTACGACCAGACGCCCCGCTACCGGGAAGCCGACATCCGCACTCTGCTGCGCACCGGTCTGGCCGATCCGAAGTGGGCCCAGTTGGCGGAAGAGATCATCAACCGCGCAGCGACCCGAGGGCACAGCCAGTTCCGCGGGCTCCTCCAGGCATCTGGAGACGCCAGCGAGTAGGCCGCTGAACCTGAGCGGGAGGACGGTTGAGACCGGCGGTCGGGCCAAGCCAGTACCCACGGCGGTGCGAGCGTGGTCTCGACGTCGACCTGGATGTCGCCTGGGAGCACACGCTCACCGTGATCCCGTAAGGACCGAGTTCCCGCCCCGGATCTGGCTGAACGGTCGGGGCTGCGAGCCCCGGGCGTACCGCGTCTGGGCGCGCAGGACGCCGGGCGGCCTACGCGGCATCGCCCTTTCTGAGGGAGGTCATGGGCTCACCCTGCCACGCCGCGTGCCGACGCGCTCCCGGGTTTCCCGGCCGGGAAACCCGGGAGCGTGGACTGCGGACTACTGGCTACGGGCTACGGGTTGGGGATGCTGCAGTTGCTGTCCTGTGGGCCCGCCAGGGAGGCGCCGTTGGAGTAGTCGTGCTGGGTGCTGTAGGCGGGGCAGATCTGGTCGAGCGACGCGATGGCCGTCCAGATGTCCGGGGAAGTGGCGTGGATGTTGACGTAGCCGTAGACGTCCTTGCTGCTCTGGTCCCCGATGGTCGCCTGACCGGTGTAGCCGTTGCTCGCCATCAGGTACACCTTGACCTGGGAGCCGTTTCCCTGGAAGCCGCCGGACCACTGAAAGTGGGCGATCGCCGTCCGGCTACAGCTGTCGTACTGCTGCTCGACCTGGCCGACGTAGACGCCATTGTTGTAGATGTTGCCCGGGAGGCCTTGGTCGCTCACCCCGCAGGCGAGACGCGGGGCCGGGGCGGCCGAGGCGTCGGTGCTCATCGTGAGCGCGACGGTCGCCGCAAGGGTGACCGTGGCGACGGCGTGGCGAATACGCATTGGGTGTTCCCCCTGGAGTCGGTCCCACGGCCGGAGCGGCCGGGGTTCGAGGGGAGCGTAGGCAGGCGCCGAGGAGGCGACGTAGGCACGTTCAGGACAAAGCCCTTAGTTGGGGCTCTAGTTGAGAGGGATTTACCATTCCGCTGGCGGACGGATGACGGGAGTTGGGATCCCGGCCACCCGCCCGTCGCGTAGCCCTACGCCCCGGCGGGGCGGGTGAAGCCGTAGGAGCGCTCGACCTTGGCGACGCGGAGGGAGCAGGCGGGCCCGGACGGCCTGGGCCTGGCGTGGGAGCGGCGCTGGCGATCGTTCCCGCGGCTGCTGGTGGTCCTGGCCGGCGTGGCGGCGGCCGGGGTTCGCGGCGCGGTGGCGGACCTGTGGCTGACCGCCGAGGAGAACCCGGCCACCGCCGAGCTGCTCACCGCCGAGCCGCCGCAGCGCGCGAGGTCGAGGTGGGAGCCGCAGCAGGGACTGCTGCGGTCCGGTCAAGGTCGTAGCGCACGGCGCGGGTGCGCAGAGCGGGCCTGGTGATGCCGCGCAGGGCGTCATGGTAGGCGTGCTCGATGAAATGCCAGCCGCGGAGGACGAGGCGGTGGTCAAGTTCGCGGTGGCGCTGGAGGAACTACTGGTAGAAGACACTGTTCCGGGAAGAGACGGTCATGGTGACCTGTTGTCCGTCGACGACACGCAGGCCGCCGTAGACCCGGGTCTTCTCCGGGCCGCGGCTGCAGTCCAGCTCAGCCTTACGGGACCTTCGTCACCGCGACGCCGTTGACGAACACCGTGACGTCCTGCGGCGCCCGGCGCAGGATCTGCAGGACGTCGGGGGGCATCGGCCCGGACCAGGTGACGGAGACGACTTGGTGCTCCTCGTCGACGGTGACAGACGGAGCCGGGCCGGTCTGGTGGTGCTCGTGGGCGAGTTGCCGGACGAAGTCGCCGAAAGACACAACGGGGGGCGGGTCGGGCAGGGTGAGCGGCTGGTGGGTGTTGTGGACGACGATCTGGCCAGGGAAGGCCTCCTCGAAGGCATGCTGGGCCCTGGCCTGGTCGCCGATGACGCCCGCGCGCACCCGGTGGTCGGGCATCTGGTCGACCATGTAGACGGCGAAACCGTCGCCCCGGACGGTGCGGGCGTAGCGGTCGGCTCCGGGGTGCGCACGGTTGCCTTGTTCGATGCCGGGATCGAGGTGACAGGTGTGGAGGGTGACGTGGCGTCCGGTGGCTTTCTGGAGTTCGCGGCTGGCCTTCTGGTGGTCGCCGATGATGTCCGCGTCCAGGCCTTCGGCGGTGAGGCCGATGTTGCAGACGTGGTAAGTGTTGCCGCCCATGCGGGAGGCCAGGGTGAGGATTTCGTCGTCGCCGGGGTGGGTGGTGGCGGCGGCGAGCATGGTGATGGTGGCGCCGATGCCGACGGCGACCGCGGTGGCGGTGGCGGTGAACAGGGTTCTGGTGGTACGCCTCATGCGAGTGAGATCCCGAACTTGTTGGTGATGGCGCCGATCGGCGCGTAGGAGACCCCCGAGTAGCAGGTCGGCTTCCAGCCGGCGGCGGTGTCGGTGCCCCACTTGCAGGCGACGGGCTCTCCGGCGGATCCGACGATGATGCCCTTGGCGGCCGAACAGCGTCGCCCACCGGGTAGGGGGCAAGGACAATCGGTGTCGGCACTCCGGCCGACCGACTGACGGATCGCCACAAACACACTCTGTCAAACGGGTTCGGCACCCGACGCCGCCGCGGTGGACGTCTCCGGCCAGGAGGCGTCCACCGCGGGCGGCGGGGCAGGACCAGCGCGACGATCTCCTCCCTGGGGCCGACTGCCACGGACGAGACGACGTCACCCGGGAGCGCGCTGCCTCCGCTGCCGCCACACTGCGGTGGACGCCGTCCGGCCGGAACACGATCACCGCTTCGGCCGGACGGCGCGCGGGAAGCCGGGCGTAGTACGCCAGTTGTAGATCGCGACCTTGCCCATTGGCGGCCCCCAAGGGCCAGTCGGGACACCAAGCTGCCCGTCCCGTTGGTGACAGGGCGAAGCCATTCTGCGGGGTGCCCCGTACCAGCAGGATGGTGATCACCGGCGCGGGGCGAGGACGACTCCCCTGGACGAACGCCGTGCCGACGGGGTTCGCGGTAGGTAGAGGCTCCGTATCCGGACCCGCCCGTACCGCGCCGATGCTCCGCCGCGCACAGCCGGGCGGACGACAACCGGCCTGCTCGCAGGATCGTCCGGAGTCCGGCCGGGCTCGGCGCGGACAACCTCGGATCCCGCTCTTCCCCCTCTGTTGTCCGCGGCCACCTCGGGTTGTCCGCCACTCACCTGGGCCTTCACGCCCTCCTGTAGACGGACAATCACTGCGGATCCCACGCTGGAGATTCCACCGGCTCTCAGAAGGGAGTTCCTTTGACACACAGCCTCGACCCGGCCGACATCGTCGTCGTGCGCGCTCCGGACGTGGAAACAGCCATCACGCCCGATGACATCAGCTTCGGGCCCGCGGACGACAACAACAACAACGACTCCGGTCATAAGGACTTTTTCATCGACGACACCGACTGACCTCGCCTGAGCAGAGCCCGCCCGAGAAGTCTCACGGGCCGGGGAGGGGCCGCGCTCCCGGCGCGCCCCCTCCCCGAAGGACAGCAAGAACGCCAAGGAAGACATGGCTGCCGGTTACCGCGTCAGCAGAGCCGGCCGACCTCTGTTAGGAGACACGAGATCTCGATGACTTCTCTGACGGACCGGGTGGGGGCCGAGCCCGAAGACGGGCCTTCCTTCGGCCTCTCCCGCCTTCTCCACCCGGTCTCCCTTCCGACGTTCCGCGACGAGTACTGGGAGCGGCGGCCACTGCACATCCCGAGGAACGACCCCGAGCACTTCGCGGATCTCCTGACGCTCGACGACGTGGACCGGGTGCTGGGCCAGTCCGGTCCGGACTTCGGGAACGTCCGGGTCATCCGCGAGGGCAAGGAGACCCCGGTGTCCGAGCTGGGCGCCCCCGGCCGCAACATGACCGCCAGCCGGCTGGAGGCGCTGTACGAGCGGTACCGGTCCGGCTCGACCGTCATCCTGAACGCCCTCGAACGCCGCTGGGAGCCGTTGGCGCGCTTCACCTCGATGCTGAGCGCCGAGGTCAACGCCAGGTTCCAGGTGAACGTGTACCTCACCCCCGGCGGGCAGGCCCGCGGATTCGACCCGCACTACGACAGCCACGACGTGATCGTGATGCAGGCGTACGGCAGCAAGCGCTGGCGGCTGTACGGGGCACCGTACGCGCTGCCGTTGGAGGGTCAGAGGTACGACCACTCCGGCGAGGTGCCGGAGGTCGAGGAGGAGTTCGACCTCCAGCCGGGCAGCCTCCTCTACCTGCCCCGTGGCACCATCCACGCCGCGACGTCCAACGACGCCGCGTCGATGCACCTCACCTTCGGTGTCCACCCGGTCCTTATACCCGCGCTGATCAGCGACGCGGTCCGGGAGGTCTTCGAGGGGGACGAGCGGTTCCGCAGGAGCATGCCCATCGGATTCGCCAACGACAAGCACCTCCAGGAGCAGGCCGAGGACGTCTTCGCCGAGCTGATCGATGCGCTCGCCGCCCGGCTCTCGCCCCAGGAGATGACGGCCAGGGCCGTGAAGCAGACGACCTCGCTCGCTCCGGTGACGCTCCGCGGTCACCTGGGCGACCTGGAGAGCCTGCCGCGGCTGAACCTCGACACCCGGGTGCGGCGTCGTCCGGGTCTGCGGTGGAGCGTGGCACTCGGCGAGGAGGTCGTCGAGCTCGAGTTCCACAGCAAGACCATCCAGCTGCCGGTCCACGTGGCCGATGAAGTCAGGTTCGTGACGGAGAGCGACGGTCAGGGGTTCACCGCCGGCTCGATCCCCGGCGGCCTGGACCAGCCGGGCTGCCTGCTGCTCGTGCGCACGCTGGTCCGCGAAGGATTCCTCACCCTGTCCTGACGGACGGACGGACGGACGGGTGCCGGGCCGGGCCGGGCGGCGCCGGCCGGTCCGGCATGACGACTCACGCAGATCCTCCCGGTGCCCCGGCCCGCGGGCCGGGGCACCTGACGGACGCGTCCGACGGAGAGAAGGGAGGAGCCCCGTGGCCGGAGAACGGAAGAACAGGCGGCACGCTCCACTGGTCAGAGCCATGGGCCTGTTCGTGCCGCACCGGCTCCGGCTCGGCGCCGTGCTGCTGCTGGTCGCGGCCGGATCGCTGGCCGCGATCGCACCGCCGTTCATGCTGCGGCAGATCTTCGACGTCGCGCTGCCCCAGGGCCGGCTCGGACTGCTGACCGGGCTGGCCGCCGGGATGCTCGCCCTGGTGGTGGCCAGCACGTCCGCCGGAGTGCTCCAGGCCTACCTGTTGGTCACGCTGGGGCAGCGGGTGATGGACGACCTGCGCACCGCGGTCTACACGCATCTGCAGCGGATGTCCCTGTCCTTCTTCACGGCGACCCGCACGGGCGAGGTGCAGTCCCGGATCGCCAATGACATCGGAGCCATGCAGTCGACGGTGACCGGCGCGGCCGCCACGATCGTCGCCAGTGCCACCACGGTGGTGGCCACGTTGCTGGCGATGCTCTCCCTGAACTGGCAGTTGACGGCGGTGTCCCTGGGGGTGCTCCCGTTCTTCGTCGGGATCAGCCGCAGGGTCGGCGCGGAGCGGCGCGGGATCGTCGAGCAGCAACAGAGCCTGCTCGCCGTGATGTTCAGCCTGATCGAGGAGTCGCTGTCGGTCAGCGGCTTCCTGTTGGGCCGCACGATGGGGCGCACCGACACGCTCGTCAAGGAGTTCGCTGGGCGGTCGCGGGACCTCGCCGATCTGACCGTCCGGTCCTCGATGGCCGGACGATGGCGCCAGTCCATCATCTCGATCATCGTGGCCGCGATGCCGATAGCGTTCTACTGGACGGCCGGAATCGTCGGTGGGTACGGTGGCCCGACCATATCCGTGGGTACCGTCGTCGCGTTCACCGCTCTCCAACAGGGCCTCTTCGGGCCGGTCATGACCCTGTTGCAGACCGGCATCGGCATCCAGAGCTCCATGGTCCTGTTCGACCGGGTCTTCGAGTACCTGGACCTCGAGGTCGACGTCGCGGAGCCCAGGGATCCCGTTCCGCTCACCGGGCGCCACGGACACGTCCGCTTCGAGCAGGTGAGCTTCTCCTACCCGGCTTCGGGGCCCGTCCTCCGGGGGGTCGACTTCGATCTGCCGGCCGGTGAGAAGCTGGCGGTCATCGGCGCCACCGGCGCGGGCAAGACCACCCTCGGCCATCTGGTTCCGCGTCTCTACGACGTCACGGGCGGACGGATCACCATCGACGGCGTCGACATCCGTGACCTCAGCTTCGCCACCCTTGCCGAGACGGTCGGCATCGTCCTGCAGGACACCCACCTCTTCCACACGACCGTGGCCGACAACCTGCGGTTCGCCAAGCCCGGAGCGACCGCGAGTGAGCTGGCGGCCGCCGCCGAAGCCGCTCAGATCCATGAACTGATCGAGAGCCTGCCGAAGGGGTACGAGACGATCGTGGGCGAGCGCGGGTACCGGTTCTCCGGCGGCGAGAAACAGCGCCTGGCGATCGCCCGGACCATGCTGAGGAATCCGCCGGTCCTCGTCCTGGACGAGGCCACCAGCGCACTGGACACGATCACCGAGAAGGCGGTCCAGCGAGCACTGGAGGCGCTCTCCGCGGGCCGTACCACGATCACGATCGCCCACCGGTTGTCCACGGTCCGGCATGCCGACCGGATCATCGTTCTGGACGGCGGCCGGGTCGTCGAGTCGGGCACGCACGCGGACCTTCTCGCCCGCGCCGGACGGTACGCGGAGCTCTGCCGGGCGAGCGGCTCCCTCGGCCCGAAGCCCTGAAGGACGGAAGTCGCCTACGCCAGACGCCCGCTCAGAGCCGCAGGTCCATCCGCTGCTCGACCGTGTCCAGGCCGAACTTGCGGGCGGAACGGGAGACGGTGAGCTCGAAACCGGCCTTCGCGTACAGGTGGTGGGCGGCGTCGAGGCCCGCGATGGTCCAGAGCAGCACGCCCTCGTACGCACGGGCGCGGGCCTCGTCCAGGGCGGTCTCCAGCAGCCGGCCGCCCAGGCCCCGGCCCCGGGCGACCGGGTCGAGGAGCACCCACCGCAGCTGGCCCCAGCCCGGGCGTTCGTCCGCCCGGACGAGGCCGGTGGCGCCGACCACGCGGCCGTCGAGCTCGGCGACCCACAGACGACCGGGCGCCGCACCGCCCTCGCGGGCCCGGGCGAGGACCAACTCGGCCATCCCGGAGGCGACATAGGCCTCCATGGTCTCGTCCGTGCCGTACTCGCGGGCGTAGAGGACACCGTGCAGGGCGGCGACGGTGCCGAGGTCTCCGGGGCAGACGGCCTCGCGGACGGTCGCGAATCCGGGTGCGGTGGCGGCCATGGTGGCATCCCTTCCAGGAGGGCACTTCCACTGAAACAGTCGTTTCAGTGGAACGATAGACCACGTGTCCACCCCCACCCCCGCAGATGCGCGCTCCCGCCCGTCGCGGCGCCGCGAGGAGATCCTCGCCGCGACCGTCCGCTACGTCGCCGAGCACAACGTGTCCGACCTCTCGCTGCGCCCGCTGGCGGCCGAGATCGGCTCCAGCCCGCGGGTGCTGCTGTACCTGTTCGGGTCGAAGGAGCAGTTGGTCCGGGAGGTCCTGGCGGTCGGCCGGGCCGAGCAACTCGCGCTGCTGGAGCGCTCCGAGACCGAGGGCGGCGACGCCCGCGAGACCCTCGAACTGCTCTGGGAGTGGCTGACGAAGCCCGAGCACCGGGGCGCGCTACGCCTGTTCTTCGAGGGGTACGTCCGCGCCTTCGGCGGCTCCGGGCCCTGGCTGGACTTCGGCACCGTCTCGCTGGACGAGTGGCTGCCGCCCCTGAAACGCGCCCTGGACGGCACCGGCGCGAATCCCACCGTGGTGCTGGCCGTCCTCCGCGGCCTGCTGCTGGACCTCCTCGCCGACGGCGACGGCGATGGCGGGAGCGGGAGCGGGAGCGAGGACGGCAACGACGGTGGCGGGAACCACGCCGGCCGCGTCCACGCCGCCTGGCACGCCTTCCTCGACGCCGCCCTCGGCTGACGCCCGGCAGTCAGCCCGCGCCGCACCCGAAGGCCGGGTGCTCGCCACCTGCCAGCGGCGCCTGAGGACCTGGCGCCTGGTCGCCACTCACGCGGACAGGCCGAAGAGGACACCGGCGGAGTCCAGGCAGGGGCCTGCGTCATGGACAAGGGCGACGCCTCGTGTTCGTGTGCCGGCGCCCGCGTCCTGGCGGTGCCCTGCCCATGTGCAGGCGGGGGTCTGGCGGTCGCGCTTTCCGCGGTGCCGTGGTTGCCGGGCACGACTACTGTGCCGTTCATGTCTGACGATCTGCGGGACTTCCACCCGCGTGCTGAATCCGCCGCGGCCGTTGGGCGGTTGGCCGATCCGGGGTTCCTGGTGAACGCGGACCCGGGATCGGTGCTGGCGTTGCTGGATGCGGCGTCGGGTCCGGTGGCGCGATTGGCCGCGTCGGTGTACCGGGCCTCGACACACCTGCATCGTGACGTCACCGCGGGGGTACGCCGGCAACTGCTGGCGCTGGACGCGGCCCGTCACGGGGACCGGGAGCTGTCGGCGCGGATCACCGCGGTACCGGTGGAGGACGAACCCGCCGCACCGTGGGGCGTCGAGTGGGCCACCGGCTCCCAGCTCGACCGGTCCGTGCGTCGTATTCCGACCGCCCACACCGACGCGTTGCTGGCGGTGGCGACGGCGGTGGTCGACGGCCGCCCCGTCGCGGTCACCGGCGGTACTGACCGGAGCGTGCGGGTGTGGGACCTGACCACCGGCCGGCAGATCGGCCAACCTCTCGCCGGCCACACCGGCCAGGTGTGCTCGGTGGCGACGGCGGTGGTCGACGGCCGTCCCGTGGCGCTCATCGGCAGTGGTGACCGGACCGTGCGGGTGTGGGACCTGACCACGTGCGAGCAGATCGGCCAACCCCTCACCGGCCACACAGCTGCGGTGTCGGCGGTGGCGACGGCGGTGCTCGACGGCCGCCCCGTCGCGGTCACCGGCAGCGGCGACGTGCGGGTGTGGGACCTGACCACGCGCGAGCAGATCGGCGAGCCGCTCACCGGCCACACCCATGCTGTGTGCGCGGTGGCGACGGCGGTGCTCGACGGCCGTCCCGTCGCGGTCACCGGCAGCCACGACGAGACCGTGCGAGTGTGGGACCTGACCACGCGCGAGCAGATCGGCGAGCCGCTCACCGGCCACGAGGAGGCGGTGCGAGCGGTGGCGACGGGGGTGGTCGACGGCCGCCCCGTGGCGGTCACCGGCAGCGAGGACGAGACCGTGCGGGTATGGGACCTGACCACCGGCCGGCCGATCGGCCGACCTCTCACCGGTCACGACGGCTGGGTGCTGTCGGTGCTCACGACAACGATCGACGGCCGCCCCTGCATCGTCAGCGGAGGCGAGGACTGGACGCTCCAGGTGTGGGATCTGACCACCGGCAAGCAGATCGGCGAGCCGGTGAACGGCAACACCGACAAGGTCCGGGCGATGGCGACCGCGGTGCTGGACGGCCGTCCCCACGTGATCGCCGGCAGTCAGGACGGGATGGTGCGGGTGTGGGACCTGGCCTCGGGCGGCCAGGTTGGTGAGCCGCCCACCGGCCACACCGGCGACGTGAACGCGGTGGCGACGACAGTGGTCGACGGCCGCCCCGTGGCGATCACCGGCGGCGACGGCACGGTGCGGGTCTGGGACCTGACCACCGGCCGGCAAATCGGCCTGCATCTCACCGGCCAGGACGACTGGGTGGGGGCGGTGGCGACGGCGGTGGTCGACGGCCGCCCCGTCGCGGTCACCGGCAGCCACGTGCAGGTATGGGACCTGACCACGTGTAAGCAGATCAGCGAGCCGCTCACCGGCCACGAGGAGGGGGTGAACGCGGTGGCGACGGCAGTGGTCGACGGCCGCCCTGTAGCGATCACCGGCAGCTGGGATGACGTACGGGTCTGGGATCTGACTGCGGGTCAGCAGGTCGGCGAGCCCCTGACGGGCCACACCGGCGAAGTGAACGCGGTGGCGACGGCGGTGGTTGACGGCCGCCCCCTGGCGGTCACCGGCGGCGACGACGGCACGGTGCGGGTCTGGGACCTGACCACCGTCCAGCCGATCGGCCAACCCCTCACCGGCCACACCGACCGCGTGCTGGCGGTGGCGACGGCGGTGGTCGACGGCCGCCCCGTGGCGATCACCGGCGGCGACGACGGCTCCGTGCGAACCTGGGACCTGACCACCGCCCAGCCGATCGGCCAACCCCTCACCGGCCACACCAGCGACGTGAACGCGGTGGCGACGGCGGTGCTAGACGGCCACTCCCTGGCGGTCACCGGCGGCGACGACGGCACGGTGCGGACCTGGGACCTGACCACCGGCGACCAGGTCGGGCCGGAGCTAGTGTTCCCGCTGCCGGTCCACACGGTGGCCGTGGTGCCGGATGGCCGGTTGGTGGTGGGCTTCGGCTGGGAGGTCGCGGTGTTGGCCCGCCGCTGACCGGGCCCCGCACGAACGTCTCGCCGCCGGACGGCGGTGGCGGCCCGCGGTCAGTCCGCGCCGGGCGGGAGCCAGCGCAGGGCGAACCAGAGCTCCATCCGGACCTCCGCGTCGCCGAGGTCGACGGCGAGCAACTCGCCGACCCGGGCGATGCGTTGGCGCACGGTGTTGCGGTGGAGCTGGAGCGCCGCCGCAGTGCGGTCCCAGCTGCCGTGCAGGGCGAGCCAGGTGCGCAGGGTCTCCCGGAGCACGGCCGGCCCGGGGGTGCCCGCGGCGGCCAGCGGGGCGAAGGTGCTGCGGGCGAGGGCGGCGGCGTCCTCGGGGGCGACCAGGGTGTGGACGCTCGGCCCGACGGCCTCGCGGTGGTGGACGGCGGCGGCACCGGTGGCCAGCGCGTGACGCAGGGCCCGGTCAGCCTGGGCGTCGGCGGTCCTCAGTTCCGCCGTGGGGGCGGGCGCGCTGACGCCGAGCGTCCAGCCGAGCCGGGCGGCGGATTCGGTGTCCACGACCCGGTCCGGAGCCGCCGAGCCGGGCAGCAGCGCCCGCAGCCGGGTCCCGTCCAGGTTCAGGTGCGGTGTGCCGAGGGCGGTGCCGAGGGCGGCGAGTTGGACGGCCTCCCCGCCGCCGCCCGCCCGGCCGGTCAGCCGGCCGTGCACGACCACCCAGGCCCCGTCGGGCGGCAGCAGGGCGGCCGCCGCCTCCTCCGGTGCGGCGCCGAGCAGCAGCCGCACCAGGGCTCCCGCGCTGCGGGCGTCCGTGCCGAGCGCGTGCCGCGGGCTGGTGAGCAGCGAGAGCAGCACCACGGCCACCCCGGCCACGGACCGGTGGACGACGGTCGGCGGCTCCTCGGCGGCGGTGACGAGCGTGAGCGGGCCGCCGGAACCGTCCGAACCGGGCAGGGTCCGCACGGTCAGGTGCCGCCCGGCGTAGTGCTGGGCGGCGGCGGTCGGCGGCTGGGCGCGGCCCGCTGCGCGCGCGGTGGTCCGTTCCGCGAGGGCGCGCAGTTCAGCCGGGACCGGTACGGGCGGGCGCACTCCGGCGCTGAACAGTTCGACGCCGCGTCCGTCCAGCAGTGCCGTCCAACCGCCCAGGTGCACGGCGAGTTGCTGGACGACCGCGCGCAGCGCGTCGGGGCGGGCGGCCGCGGAGGCGAGTGCGGACTGGGCTTCGGAGATCTGCCGCAGGCCGCGGTGGGCGGCTTCGGCCATCGCCGAGTAGGCGGCCCGGCCGACGGCGACGAACGGGGTGCCGTCGGGCACCCGTAGCAGGGGCAGGTCGTGCCGGTCGCAGGCGGCGACCAGGTCGGCCGGCACCTCGTCGTAGACCGGTGCGACGCCGAAGCCGAGTGCGGCGGCGCCCGCTTCGACGACGCAGCGTACGTAGGCGTCGATGCCCTCGGCGTCCTTCGGGAGGCGGACTCCGGCGGTGAGCAGCAGTTCCCCGCCCAGCAGGTAGGGGCCGGGGTTCTCGACCTCGGTGGTGCCGACGGTGCCGATCAGCCGGTCGTCGAACGGTCCGGCGATCTGGCGCAGTCCGAGCGCGGGGTCGGCGAGCAGGACGGTCAACGGGACGGCGGGGCTGCCGGAGGCGGGAGCGGGGGCTGGGTTGGGCACGCCGGCGGCCTTTCGTCGGAGGTTTTGCACATCTGACCCCACGATATTGGATGAAACCGATACTTCTGCAGGCCAGGTGGGGCGGTTTAGGTTCAGCGCACGGCGTTTTCCTTCGGGCGCCCCCGGCTCGTCCCCCCGCTCCCCGCCTTTCCTGTGAGCCCTGCCAGTCCCGCCCGTCGCCTGCCTGTTCCCCCACCCACAGCCCTGGCCCGGCCCGCTCCCCCCAGCGCGTCCGGCCGGATCGGAGGACCCCCCATGACCCTCGACTACGTCGTGATGATCGGCTATCTGTTGGGCATCGTCGGCGTCGGCTGGTGGGGCAAGCGGCGCGCCTCCTCGAAGGCGGACTTCCTCGTCGCGGGCCGCCGTCTGGGCCCGGTGCTGTACACGGGGACGATGGCCGCCGTCGTCCTCGGCGGCGCGTCCACCATCGGCGGCGTGCGGCTCGGCTACTCCTACGGCCTGTCGGGCGCCTGGATGGTGTTCGCGATCGGGCTCGGCCTGCTGGCGCTGAGCATCCTCTTCTCCGCCCGGATCGCCCGGCTGCGGGTGTACACCGTGGCCGAGATGCTGTCGCTGCGCTACGGCGGGGCGGCGAGCGTGATCTCCGGCGTGGTCATGTGGGTCTACACCCTGATGCTGGCGGTGACCTCGACGATCGCCTACGCCAGCGTCTTCGACGTGCTGTTCGACGTGCCCCGCTGGGCGGCCGTGGTGATCGGCGGCACCATCGTGGTCGGCTACTCGGCGCTCGGAGGCATGTGGTCGATCACCCTCACCGACATGGTGCAGTTCGTGGTGAAGAGCATCGGGGTCCTGTTCCTGCTGCTGCCGGTCGCCGTCGTGAAGGCCGGCGGCCTCGCCCGGCTGAAGGCCGAACTGCCGTCCGGCTACTTCTCGTTCGGCTCGATCGGCGGCGACACCATCTTCACCTACGTGCTGATCTACACCTTCGGCATGCTGATCGGCCAGGACATCTGGCAGCGGGTGTTCACCGCCCGCACCGACCGGGTGGCCACGTACGGCGGCACGGTGGCCGGAGCCTACTGCCTGGCGTACGCCGTCGCCGGCGCGGTGATCGGGATGGCCACCAAGGCGCTCTACCCCCAACTGGCCAGCCCCGACAGCGCGTTCGCGACCATCGTGAAGAGCACGCTGCCGGCCGGGGTGCGCGGCCTGGTCCTGGCGGCGGCGCTGTCGGCGATGATGTCGACCGCGAGCGGCGCGCTGATCGCCTCCGCCACCGTGGCCAACAACGACATCTGGGCCCGGGTACGCACGCTCGTCGGCCGGGGAGGGCCAGGCGCCGCGGCCACGGACCATGACGAGGTGCGGTCCAACCGGCTGGCGATCGTGGCCCTCGGCGTGCTGTCGATCGGCGTCGCCTGCGTACTGGACGACGTGATCTCGGCGCTCACCGTCGCGTACAACCTGTTGGTCGGCGGTCTGCTGGTGCCGATCCTGGGCGGGCTGGTCTGGCGGCGCGGCAACCTGCCGGGCGCGCTCGCCGCGATGATCGCGGGCGGCGGCACCGTGATCGCGTTGATGGCCGCCAAGGGTGTCCTCGCCAACGAGCCGATCTACTTCGGCCTCGCCGTGAGCCTGGTCGCCTACCTGGCCGTCAGCCTGGCCACCCGCCCGACCGATGCCACCGTGCTGGAGCACTGGCGCGGCCGGCTCGCCGGGCAGGCAGCGACCCCGGCCGCTCCCGCCGCCACCGCCCCGGCCGCCGCGCTCTGAGAGGAAGCCTCATGGGCCTGCCCACCGCACCGACCGTCCCGACCGCACCGACCGTCACGTCCGGACCACCCGCCCCGCTCGGACCGTCCGGACCGTCCGGACCGACGGTGCCGCCCGCACCGACCGAGGCCCGGTTGCGCCGCGAACTCGCCGCCGTGTACCGGCTGGTCGCCCACTTCCGGATGACCGACCTGATCTTCACCCACATCTCGGTCCGCGTCCCCGGCCCCGAGCAGCACTTCCTGATCAACCCGTACGGCCTGCTGTTCGAGGAGATCACCGCCTCCGACCTGGTCAAGATCGACCTGGCCGGGAACCCGGTGGAGCCGACCCCCCATCCGGTCAACCCGGCCGGCTTCGTGATCCACAGCGCCGTCCACGCGGCCCGCCAGGACGCCCACTGCGTGCTGCACACGCACACCCGGGCGGGCTGCGCGGTCGCCGCCCAGCGGGACGGGCTGCTGCCCCTCAACCAGATCTCGATGGAGTTCCACGACCGGGTCGGCTACCACGACTACGAGGGCGTCGCGCTCAACCTGGCCGAGCAGGAGCGACTGGTCGCCGACCTCGGCGGGCACCCGGCACTGATCCTGCGCAACCACGGCCTGCTGACCGTCGGCCGCACCCCGGGCGAGGCCTTCCTGCGGATGTACTACCTGGACAAGGCGTGCGAGATCCAGATCGCCGCCCAGGCCGGCGGCGGCCCGCTCGTCCTGCCGTCCCGCGAGACCGCCGAGCTCACCGCCCGCCAGCTGACCGGCCAGGAGCACGGATCCGACCTCCAGGACGACCGGGCCGCCGAACTGGCCTGGGCCGCCCTCCTGCGCCTCGCCGACCGGATCGCCCCCGACCACGCGAACTGACCCCGTCGACCCGGCGCAACCCCCGCCCGCCGACGCCCCGACGCCGACGCCCCGCCCGCGGCTCCCCGACGCCGACTCCCCGACAACGCCCCGACAGCGCCCCGCCCGACCGACTCCAGGAGCTGCCATGAGCACCGCCCCCGACCCCCACGCCCCCCACAGCCCCCTCGGCCCCACCGACTCCTCCCGCGTACCGCGCTACGCCGGGCCCGCCACCTTCGCCCGCCTGCCCCGGATCGACCAGGTCCCGCGCGCGGACATCGCGGTCGTCGGCGTGCCCTTCGACACCGGCGTCTCCTACCGGCCCGGCGCCCGCTTCGGCGGCAACGCGATCCGCGAGGCCAGCCGGCTGCTGCGCCCCTACAACCCGGCCCAGGGCGCCTCGCCGTTCGCACTCGCGCAGGTCGCCGACGCCGGGGACATCGCCGCCAATCCGTTCGACATCCACGAGGCGGTCGACACCGTCGAGGCAGCCGCCGGCGAACTGCTGGACACCGGCGCCCGGCTGATGACCCTCGGCGGCGACCACACCATCGCGCTCCCGCTGCTGCGCGCCGTGGCCCGTCGACACGGGCCGGTCGCGCTGCTGCACTTCGACGCCCACCTGGACACCTGGGACACCTACTTCGGCGCCGAGTACACCCACGGCACACCGTTCCGCCGGGCCGTCGAGGAGGGAATCCTGGACACCTCCGCCCTCTCCCACGTCGGCACCCGCGGGCCGCTCTACGGCAAGCAGGACCTCACCGACGACGAGAAGCTCGGCTTCGGCATCGTCACCTCCGCCGACGTCCTGCGGCGCGGCGTGGACGAGGTCGCCCAGCAACTGCGCGAGCGGGTCGGCGACCGCCCCCTGTACATCTCCATCGACATCGACGTGCTCGACCCGGCGCACGCCCCCGGCACCGGCACCCCCGAGGCCGGCGGACTCACCTCGCGCGAGCTGCTGGAGATCCTGCGCGGCCTGAGCGGCTGCCACCTGGTCTCCGCCGACGTGGTCGAGGTCGCACCCGCCTACGACCACGCCGAGATCACCGCCGTGGCCGCCTCGCACACCGCCTACGAGCTGACGACGTTGATGGCCCGCCAGATCGCGAGCGAACGGACGGAGCAGGATCCGCGAGCCGGTGCGGGCGGCCGCACCGACGGACGCCCGGCCAGCCGCGCCGACGCCCGTACCGACGCCCGTACGGAGTCCCACGACGCCACCGGCGAGGTGCGCGCATGACGCACCTCCGCAACGGCGGCGACCTGGTGGTCGAGTCACTCGCCACCCTCGGCGCCCGCTGCGTCTTCGGCCTGCCCGGCCAGCACGCCCTCGGCCTGTTCGACGCGCTGCGCCGCTCCGACCTGCGTTACGTGGGACTGCGGGTGGAGAACAACGCCGGCTTCGCCGCCGACGGCTACGCCCGCACCGCCGGGACGGTCGCCCCGCTGTTCCTGTCCACCGGGCCCGGCGCGCTCACCTCGCTGGCCGCGCTCCAGGAGGCCGCCGCCGCCTCGGTGCCGGTGCTCGCCGTCTCCAGCCAGATCCCCTCGGCCGGACTGGGTGGACGGCGGCGCGGCTACCTGCACGAACTCGTCGACCAGCAGGCCAGCTTCCGCGACGTGGTGAAGTCCGTGCACACCGCCCGCACCCCCGCACAGATCCCCTCCGCGCTGGCCGCCGCCTGGGAGTCGGCGCTGAGCGCGCCGTACGGGCCGGTGTGGGTGGAGATCCCGCAGGACGTCCTGCTCGCGCCGGTGACCGTACCCCCGGTCACCGGGCTGCGCGCCGAACCCCGGCCGCCGGTCCCCCGCCCGGAGCTGGTCGCCGAGGCCGCGGTGCTGCTGGCCGAGGCCGAACGCCCGGTGATCCTGGCCGGAGGCGGCGTGGTCCGGGCCGGAGCCAGTGACGAACTGCTGCGGCTGGCCGAGCTGTTGCGGGCCCCGGTGGCCTGCACCTTCGGCGCCAAGGGGGCCTTCCCCTGGGAGCACCCGCTGTCGCTGCGGTCCTGGCTGGAGGACCGCCACACCACCGACCTGCTGGAGGACGCCGACGTCCTGCTCGTCGTCGGCTCCGGCCTGGGCGAACTGTCCAGCAACTACCACACCCTGGCGCCGCGCGGCCGGATCATCCAGATCGAGGCCGACGCGGGCAAGCTGGAGGCCAACCACCCGGCCTTCGGCATCCACGCCGACGCCCGCCTCGCCCTGGCCGCCCTCTCCGACTCGGTACCGGCCGCCACAGCGGACGGACGGGCCGAGGCGGTGACCGCCGAACTGCTCAAGCGCGTCCAGGAGCGGATCGACGGCCAGGGGCTGGAACTCGAACAGGACTTGCTGGCATCCGTTCGCCACGCGCTACCGGACGACTCCCCGGTCTTCTTCGACATGACGATCCTCGGCTACTGGGCCTGGTCCGCCTTCGACGCCCGCCGCCCCGGAGCGATGCACTCCGCCCAGGGCGCCGGCGGCCTCGGCTACGGCTACCCCGCCGCACTGGGCGCCGCCGTGGCCACGGGCGGCCGCCCGGTCCTCGCCGTCTCCGGCGACGGCGGCGCGATGTACTCGCTCGCCGAACTCGCCACCGCCCGCCAACTCGGCCTCAACGTCACCTGGCTGATCATCGACGACGGCGGCTACGGCATCCTGCGCGAGTACATGACGGGCGCCTTCGGCGAGGCCACCGCCACCGAACTGGCCCGCCCGGACTTCGTCCGCCTGGCCGAGTCCTTCGGCGTCCCGGCCGCCTTCACCACGCCCGACGACCTCGCACGGGACCTGGCCGCCGCACTCGCCGCCCCGGGCCCCAACGTGCTGGTCCTGCCCGCCCTGCTGCGGATGTTCGCACCCACCCACCTGGACGCCTGAACCACGGGGGGAGCGCGACGGCCCGGCCTTGCCCGCGCCCGGCGCGCTCCCCCCCGTCGACCTGATCGCACACCACCACGCGCCCCGGCCGTCCGACGCCGTTGCGCCGCCCCTTGGATAGGCTGCCGCAATGGCCCTCGACTCCCCCCGGCTACTGCGCGCCGACGCCGCCCGCAACGCGGAAAAGATCATCCGGGCAGCCCGGGAGGTCTTCACCGAACAAGGCCCCGACGCCCTCCTCGACGACGTGGCCCGCCGGGCCGGCGTCGGAGCCGCCACACTCTTCCGCCGTTTCCCCGACAAGGCCGCGCTCCTGCGAGCCGTACTCGACGAGCGCTTCGGCGAGAACGTCCGCCCCGTCATCCAGGCTGCCGCCCACGACCCCGACCCCGCCTCCGGACTGTCCCACGTCCTGGAAGCAGCACTGGAATCGGTGGCCGGCGACTACAACGTCCTCGCCGCCGCCCGCTCCGCCGGCGTCCTCACCCCGGCGACCGGACAGGAGTTCTTCACCGCCCTCGACGCCCTCCTGGCACGCGGTCAGCACACAGGCGCGATCCGCGCCGACCTCGTACCCGACGACCTCCACCGCATCGTCGTCATGCTGGTCTCCGTGCTGTGGACGATGGAACCCCGCGAAGACGGCTGGCGCCGCTACCTGGCCCTCGTCCTCGACGGCCTCACCCCCACCGGGGCCCGCCCGCTGCCCTGCCCCGCCCCCGCACTGCACACCCGCACACCCTGACACCGAGGCGGATGCCGGCCACCCTCGCGCGGTGGGGGCGGCCGACACCACCGACCGCTAGACCTGTCCGGTCGATCCTGCCGGAGAGGGCCTAGCGCGCCGGGTGCACCCGGATCGCCGAGGCCGGGCACATGGCGGCTGCCTCGCGGGCCAGTTCCGCCGCCCGTGCGCCGGGCTCGGCAACGAGCACGAAGACCTGCCCGTCCTCGTCCTGGTCGAACACCAGCGGCGCGGTCACCGCGCACTGCCCCGACGACACGCACCGCGAGGTGTCCGCCTCCACCCGCGCGACCGGCCGCTCGCGAGGCTGCTCCCCGTTCACCACAGGACCGGAACCTCGCTGAGGCCGCCCGCCAGCCGTTCGGCGTGGTCGCGCAGGCTCCGCGCGTCCACCGCCAGCCGCAGGCCGGGGAAGCGCCGGAACAGCGCGGTCAGCGCGACCTGCATCTCGGTGCGTGCCAGCACGTTGCCGATGCAGTAGTGACCACCGTGCCCGAAGGCCAGGTGCGCGTTGGGGGAACGCGACGGGTCGAAGGTGTCCGGCTCCTCGAACACCCGCCCGTCCCGGTTCGCGGCGTTGATCGCCACCAGCACCGCCTCGCCCCGCGCGATCGCGGTCCCCGCGACGGTGACGTCCTCGCGGGCGTAGCGGGTCAGGCCCAGGCCACCGGGCGAGGCCATCCGCAGGACCTCCTCCACGGTGGCGCGGGCCAGCGTCTCGGGCTCGGCGGCGAAGCGGTCCCGCCGGCCGGTGTCGCTCAGCAGGAACAGGACTCCCAGGTCGATCCGGGCCGACGTCGTCTCGTGGCCCGCGAACAGCAGCCCCACCGCCAGCCGGGTCATCTCCCCCTCGGTGAACGAGGGGTCCTCCGCCTGCACGGCCAGGATGTCGCTGATCACGTCCTGTCCCGGCTTCTTCCGCTTCTCCTCGGCGATGCCGGCCACGTACGCCTCGAACTCGGCCATGGCCGCGGCGCCGTCGGCCCCGCCGTACAGCGCGGCGATCCGCTCCGACCAGCCGCGCAGCAGGCCCCGGTCCGCGACCGGCACACCCAGCAGCTCGCAGATCACCATCACCGGCAACGGGAACGACAGGTGGTCGTGCAGGTTGACGGCGCGTTCCGGCTCCCGTGAGCGCTCCTCCTCCATCGCGTCCAGGCAGGATGCGGCGAGTTCCCCGATCCGCTCGCCCAGCCGGCGCATCCGCGGCGCGCTGAACGCGGGCGCCAGCATCCGCCGCATCCGCGTGTGCTCGCGGTCCTCCTCCTCGGGCGTGGGGGCGGGGCGCGTGTGCAGCGCCGACTCCGAGATCCTCGGCGCGCCCTCGGAATCGGGGCGCAGCCGGGAGAACCGGGCGTCGCTCAGAACCTCCCGGGCCTCCTCGTAGCGGGTCACCAGCCAGGCCGGGTCGCCAGCGGGTGTCGTCACCCTCGTGATCGGACCTTCCTCGCGCAGACGCGCGAACAGCGGCGCCAGGTCCAGGGCGTCGGGGCGCTCGAAGGGTAACTGCGGTGCGGGGGCGGTCATGGTGGTCTCCTCACCGGCCAAAGGCCACAACAGCAGCGAACGCTTGGCAGAACCGCCCTCTCCTGCACGTCCGGACCAGGGCGGATGAGCGGCATCCCGGCCCAACAAGTGAGAGTCAGCTCTCTCTTCTCTCGGGAGCGTAACACCGTCGGCACGCACAGTCAGCCACCCGGCGAAATCGGCCTGTCCGGTGACCGGGCGGGGCCCCGGCTCGGTGAAGAACACCTGCGGCACGGCCCCCTCGGGGCATCAGCCGCGCCCGCACGCCGTCCGCTTCTGCCGGTCCTCGGCCGATCGCAGGACCGCCGGGCCACGCGGTCGCGTAGGCTCGCCCGGGTGCCGCCAAGGTGTGGGGCGGCGGCCGGGTCGCCGGGCGCGGCCGGGCCGGGCCGGGCCGGGAGGCAGGGGTGGGAGGCAGGGGTGGGTGTTGTCGGATCGTGCGCGGGCCGAATCGGTCCTCAAGGACGCGGCTGCCACCTGTGAGGCGCACCTGCGGCGCTGGGTCGGACAGTTGGAGGGCGCGGTCGGGCAGGTGGCGGCCTACCAGTTCGGATGGACCCGCGACGGATCCCCTCACCGGCGGCACGGCGGCAAGAACGTTCGAGCGGCCCTGGCACTGGGCTGCGCCCGGGCGGTGGGAGGGGACCCGGAGCGGGCGGTGCCCGCCGCCGTGGTGGTGGAGATGGTGCACAACCTGTCGCTGCTGTACGACGACGTCCTGGACGGCGACGCGCTCCGTCGCCACCGGGCCTCCGCCTGGGAGGTGTTCGGGCCGGGCGCGGCGACCCGGTCTGCCGACGCACTGCTGATGCTGGCGTTCGAGGTGCTCGCAGGCCCCGACGGCGAAGCATTCGCCGGTGAAGCCGTCGCCGGTGAAGCGTCGACGGCCCTGCTGGACACGCTCATCCAGCTCGCGGTCGGTGAGAGCCTGGACGTGCTGTTCGAGGCCGCGCCCCGCGTCGAGCTGTCCGAGTGCCTGGAGATGGTGTCGGGCAAGACGGCGTCGCTGATCTCCTGCGCCTGTCGGCTGGGCGCCCTCTACGGCGGCGGCGGGCCGGCGCAGGTCGAGACCCTGGCCGCGTTCGGACACGACCTGGGCATGGCGTTCCAGCTGGTGGACGACCTGCTGGGGATCTGGGGCGACGAAGCGGTCACGGGCAAACCGGTCTTCGCGGACCTGCGGGCCCGCAAGCTCTCGGTGCCGGTGGTGGCCGCGATGGCCTCGAACACTGCGGCGGGCGACGAACTGACCCGCCGCTACGCGCTGTCGGCCGGCCCTGGCCGGGCCGGGGAGGCGGAGCTGGCCCGGCTGGTGGAGGAGGCCGGCGGCCGGCGCTGGACGGTGGAGCGCGCCGCCGAGCACGCGGACGGGGCCCGACGCCGTCTGCGGAGCCTCGCCGACGGCCCCGGCGCGGTGGCCGGTGCCGTCGCCGACCTCGACGCGCTCTGCGAACTGATCGTCAACCGGTCGCACTGAACCGGTCGCCCCCGGCGCGGGAGGACCAGGGCGCCGGGGTGTCGAGGATGTGCGCACGACCCTGCCGGTAGAGCGCGGCGTCCACCTCCTTCAGGCGGCGCAGTTCCTGCGGCTCGTACAGGGCATGGACCACGGCCGGCTCGGCCCCGTGCCCGGCGGCCTCCAGCAGCGCGTTCGCCGCCGCCCGGCCGCTCTGGTTCGCGCCCTCCATGGTGGCCAGGTTCACCGGGCAGCGGACGAAGTCCCCGGCCATGAACAGGTTCACCGCGGCCGTCCGCGCCCGCGGGCGCAGCGTCCACGAGCCGGTGGTGTTGATCAGCAGGGCCTCGTCGTTGGTGGCGGGACCGGGGCCGTCGAGGTTCTTGACGGCCGGGTCCAGGTGCCAGGAGTGGAGCAGGCCGTCGTGGAGGGTCCGGCGGCGGCCGTCGTTGAGGGCGTCGGCGAGCTGGGCCCAGACCTCGGCGACGACCTCGGCCCGGGTGCAGTCGCGGGCCGGCTTGCCGTAGAGGATTCCGGGGGTGTCCCAGGAGGAGATGTCGACCGACAGGCAGTCGGCCACCGTCCCGTCGCCGTAGGTGGCGCGGAAGTCGGTGTCCCAGAACTGCGCCTGGCTGATGGAGGTCAGGGCCCACGGGGAGTCCTGGTAGATGACGTGGCCGCGGGTGATCGGGGTGGGCTCGGTGAGGTAGAACTGCAGGCCGACCATCCAGTCGGTGCGCAGGTCCGCCGTCTTCTTCAGCTCCGGGTCCGCCTCGGCCAGGCCGCGCTCCAGCAGCGCCCCGATCCGGTCGACCGGGAGCGCGCACACGTACCAGTCGGCGGCCGCTTCCCGCCGCCGGCCGCCCGGGCCGCGCAGGACGGCGCCGGCGACAGCGCGGCCCCGCACCGTCAGGCGCTCCACCTGCCAACCGAGTTCGAGCCGCACCCCCAGCCGCTCCAGGTGCCGCACCCAGGGGTCGATCCAGGCGGTGCTGGTCGGGGCGTTCAGGACCCGGTCGGCGGCCTGGGCCTCGCCCCGGCCGAGGAAGCCGTAGCCGAAGGCCTCCAGGAACCCCCCGACGGTGTGCGCGCTGCACACCTCCGCCCTGGCCGCCACGACCGTACGGGTCGCCCCGACGACGCACACCTTCCGGTACTCCTCGGAGGCGCCGTCGGCGGCGGTGAAGTCCCACCACGACATCTGCTCCCACTGCCCCAGCCGCCGCTGCTCGCTGCTGGTCATGTAGACGAGCAGCCGGTTGGCGAAGTACAGCAGTTCCTCGTTCAGCTCTCCCCCGGCGCCCAGCTTCATGCCCCGGGCCCGCAGGATCTGCAGGGGCGTCCTCGGACCGGCGGCCAGGGACACGTCGGAGACCGTCTCCCCGATCCTCCCCGACCGGGCGGACAGCATCTGCGGTGCCTCCCGCAGGTTGCCTTCCACCCCCGAGGGCGATCCCGGGAGGGGGATCCGCCGCATCGTGTCCGGCAGGCTCCGGTAGAAGCCGGGGAAGAACCGGAACCCGTGCTCGCTGGGCAGGTCGAGCCGCCCGCCGGTACCCGTCCCCGGAACCGAGGCACTACGGGCCTTCCCGCCCCACCCGGAGGGCTCCACCACGGTCACCTCGAAGCCGCGCTCCGCCAGCTCCATGGCCGCCGTCAGCCCGGCCACCCCACCGCCCAACACCGTGACCGTCCGGCCCGAACGCCCCGACACCGCACACCCCCTCCCCGGCCCACGGCCGCTCACCCGTCCCACCTGTCCCACCCGATCCGTACGGGAACGATAGAGCAGGTCGTGGCCGTCACCCCGGCGAAGCCCTTCCCCGCGACCCCCGGCACCCCGCGGCCGCGTTGTCGGCCCGAGCCGCCGGGCCGGCATCGACCTCGACATGTGGATCGACACGCAGGGCCGCACCCGCTACGCCGAGAAGCGATGGGCCACAGACGGAACACCGGTCGCCTTCACGATGGCTTTCAGCGACTACGGTCCGCCCGAGACCGTCGATCCCCCGACCACGACCGGCATCGCAGCTTGACTCTGCCGGGTAACTCGGGGTGGCCACGCACTCGTTTTCGCCCTGTCGGACGTCGACGAGTGGCGGGACGCGGGCCGTCACCGGCACGTCCAGTTCGCGTGGTATCGGGCCGACTGGAGTGGGTGTGTCGGCGAGGCGGTCGAGCAGCCGGTCAAAGGGCTGCCTGGCCGCCCTCGACGGCTGCCTGCTCGTCGTCGTCCGACGGGATGGACACGATCATCTTCTGCAAGTTTCCTTCGGCTTGCAGGAGTTGAGATCGCGTGGATTCCTTTGGACTGTCCACGGGTCTCGAACCCGGACCTGCCGGCGAACGGAGGCCTGGCAGCCGCGGGTCCCCGCCTGTAGCGCCACCCCATGACCGACGAGACCACGGCCAGGGCAGGCAGAGAGTTCTACACGTTCGACGGCCGGATCCTGGAGGTCTTCGGCAGCTCTCCGAAGCGGTTCCACATCCGGAACACGAACCTGCGGGTCGCGGGCCCCGACCGGAAGGGGAGGCGGACCGTCGAGATCGTCGCCGGCCCGCCCGAAGCCCCGGCGACGCAGCACACATGGCACCACTCGGCCGAGGAATGGCAGCAGGCACAGGGCCTGGAAGCCCTACTGGAACAGGTACGGGCGGGTATCGCGGCAGTCCGGGAGCACGGAGCCTGAGGGTTTTCCGCAACCGTGGTCGAGGACGGCCGCCGCGGCCCTGTCAGGAGTTCCGGTTCCTCCAGAAGGTCCTGTGCCACCGGACCTTGACCGATGGATGTGCCCGTCAGCCAACGGCTGACGCCGACGGGGCGAGCGCTGACGAATCGGTCCGTGACGGGTAGCCCCCCAGGACCGGTCCCGCCCCGCTGGACTCGTTCACCACCGCCGTCCTCGCCCGGGGAACGGAGGCCGTCGCCCGGGGGACGCCGGACGCGCCGTCACCGAGTAGGCCCTCGGGGCGCTGCAACGGTGTCCCCACCGCGCCGCCCCGGTCAGCGTCCGGCCGGGGCTGCCTGCGCGATGGGCCAGCGGGGGCCGCCCGGGCCGCCCTGCCATGCCCACTGCTCCTCAGGGGTGACGGTGATCCCGTAGTCGTAGCGGCCCGGCCGGCCGAGTTCCTCCCACCGGGTCCAGGCGGCGACCACCTCGTCCCCGAGGCGGCGCGGTCCGCCCTGAAGAAGCAGCGGCGCCTCGCCGTCACCGCGCGCGGTCACCGTCGCCCACGACCGGGTGCCGTCGTGGATCCAGGCGTTGAGGCCGTCGTCGTCCCGGGCGGTGAGCACCACAGCGTCCGGCACGGCCACCCGCAGGGCGAACCGCAGGTCCCAGTCGTCCAGCAGTTGCGAGTCACGGTCCAGCGCCTGGCGGGTCTCGGGCTCGGTACCGCCGCGCACCTGCGCGAAGGCGGCGCTGCCGGTGCTCGGCTGTGCCGGGCCGTGCCGGTCGCCCATGAACTGGGCCAGGCCCTGGACCCATCCTGTGGCGGACCGTCCGTCGTCGGCCACGGTCAGGGCGACGTGGCCCAGCCGCCCCCAGGGATAGACGATCCGTCCGCCCGGCCGTACCGCCGCCACCCAGGACCAGGGGACGGTCTCCACGGCGTAAGTGGCGTGGAGCCGGTCGACCGGGACGCCGCCGGGCGGGCCGCTGCGGGTGCCGTTGCCCAGGGTGACCTCGGCGTCGAGTCCGGCGGCCGCGAGGCGGGCGCGCGCGGATTCGGCCAGGTACCCGTCCACCTCGGTGGTCACGACCAGGCCGGGCCCGGCCCGCCAGGCGGCCAGCGCCGCCGTCCAGCCCTGGCCGGTACCGACGTCCCACACCCGGTGCCCCGGCTCCACCCTGAGGCTGTCCAGCATGTCCGCCACCACCGAGGGCGCGGACAGCGACGAGGACGGCCGGCCGCCGTCGAGCTGGGTGACGGCCGCGGAGTAGACGCCGGAGTACAACTCGGCCGCCCAGCCGTCCGGATCCGCCGAGCGGTCGAGCGGCACGTAGGCCCGGTTGTCCCACCGCCACAGCCGGTCCGGCGCGAACGCGTCGCGCGGCAGCGCGGTGAAGGCGCCACGCAGCCACGGCGAAGCGGCCGGCCACGCCCCGCACCGCTCCATCTCCGCGTCCAGGCGCGCCCGGCGCCCGGCCAAGTCCTCGTCAGCCACGGTTCTACTTGCGGTGCTTGCCGTCGGACGGCGGAGCCGGAGGGACCTCGCCGTCGGCGTTGTTGGGAGGCGGCGTGCCCTTCTGAGGATCCGGCGGCGGCTTCTCGTGCTCACCCATTTTGCTGCCCCTTCGGTCGTGTGCCGGACACGGTCGGCCGCCCATCCTCGCGCACCTCCACGCCACGCGGTAGACGGCGTGCAGGAGCACCCACGGGGCGCGCACGAGAGCGTCCGCCGCGCCCACGGGTCTTGGGTTCCAGCGGTCGACGCTCAGTCCTCCGAATCGGCGCTGCTCCGGTCGGCGTCCCGACGGAGGTCGGGCATCCCGAGGTGGACGGTAGACGGTTGCGCTGCACGCTCGCACATGGCCTCCAGCTTCTGCGCGGCGGCGGCCAGGGTGTCTCGATGGCGGCGACCTCGCCGAACCATCCCTGCTCCTTTGCCCCCTGGAGGCGGTCGACGAGGTTGGCGTGGATCTCCTGAAGGCGTGGCATCTGGGCTGGGTCCACCAGAAGTAGGGGCATCCGATACAGGCGTTTTGGGCCTCACTGCTTTCCACCACGGCTCCAGCGCGGGGCAGTTGGGCCCGACCTTCCATCTCGGCCGGGCCGGCCTGCTCGTCCGCGCAGACGTTGGCGATCCAGTGCCGCAGCTTGTCGCCTTCGCGGTTGGTCGTGATGATCACGAAGGTGCGGACGCGACCGGCGGCGGCCGTGAGCCCGGGTGAACGGGCGAGCAGTGCTTTCAGCTGCTGCTGGTCATCCTCGCGCAGGTGGCCGGGGTGGCCCATGATCCAGCGGGTGGCTTCGCGGGGCGAGGGAGGCCGTGCCGTCGGGGGTGTGGTCGCCCCGGACCGGCGGCCGGGATGCGGTGGAAGGACGTAGTCGCGCAGGGTGCGGCGGCGTGCGCCGCGTTCGCCGAGCTCACCGAGCTCACCGTGGAGTCGGGAGAGGTCCGTGCAGCCCTCGACTGCGCGGGCGACCTCTGCCTCACTGGACTCGCCTCCTGATCAACGCCACTCAACGACGCACTGTAGAGCAGCACTTGGCCGGAACCCGGTGAAGGAGAACGAGCGGGCAGGCCGGAACGGGCCTGGCCGGTTCCGGCCTGCCCAAGGTCCTTTCGAGGCTCCTGACCGGTGGTGAGACTGGTGACCGCCGCCAGGGAGCACCTGCCCGGGGCAGCACACCGGACCAGGTGTCACCGACCGCTGCTCCTGCAGGGCAGCCGTCACCTCCCGGTGTGCGCTCAGCGCCACGCACGGCCCGATCCCACCCCTTCCTCCCTGCTGGAGCTGTCATGCCTGCTGGAGCTGTCATGCCTTCGAACGCCTCCAAGCTGCTGCGCGTCACGCTCGCCGCCGCCATCGCCGCCTCCGGTGCCGTGGTCGTCACGGCCGTCACCGCCGGGAGTTCGTACGCGGCGACGACCTCCTCGGTCGGCGGCCAGATCACCCGATCGGAGATCCTCGCCCGTGCCCAGTACTGGTACGGCAAGTCCATCGGCTACGACCAGGGCGGCTCGTACCCGGACTCCTCCGGCCGCTCCTACCGCACGGATTGCTCGGGCTATGTCTCGATGGCCTGGCACCTCGGCACCAGCGCCAACACGCAGGGCCTCGCGGACAGCTTCACCTACCAGATCAGCCGCAGCGATCTGATGCCGGGCGACATCCTGAACTCGTACTACGACCACGTCATCCTCTTCGAGAAGTGGGACGACGCCGCCCGCACCACCTTCTCGTACTACTCCTTCGGCAGCACACCGGTGAAGCACCGGACCGGGGTCTCGATCAACGCCGCGTCCCTCGACTCGCACCCGAACGGCGACTACAAGGCACTGCGCTACAAGAACGTCGTCAACGACCCGGCGCCGGGTTCGGCGTGGGTGCCGGCGGTTGGTGACGGTAGTTCGGTGAGTGGTGTCGACGGCACGGCCTACACCTTCACCCGCAGCGTCGACGGTCATCTTCAGGGGACTGCCAGGTATCCGACCGACAAGTGGGCGACCGTCGACCTCACCAATGTCGTGGGCACTCCGATTTCGGCGGGTGGCGCGCCGAGTGCGTTCGCGATGAAGAACGGTGTCACCGGCGTGGCCAGTGCCAACGCCGCCAACGGCCACCTGCAGATCACGTATCGCGACGCCGCCGACAAGTGGGCCACCAGCGACCTCACCAACCAGGTCGGTACGCCGGTCACCGGGGGTGCGGTCCGTGCCACGACGGATCCCGATGGCACTCTCGCGATCTATTCCCGTGGTTCGAACGATGGCGGGCATCTGAGTCTCACCGCTCTCCAGCCGAACGGGAGTTGGGCCACCGTCGACCTCACCAACGTCGTCGGCACCCCGATATCGGCGGGTGGGGCGCCCGCGACCTTCACCCAGAAGAACGGGACCGTCGGTGTGGCCAGCGCGAATGCCGCCAACGGCCACCTGCAGATCACCTACAAGGACGCCGCCGGCCAGTGGGCGACCACCGACCTCGCCAACCAGGCCGGCACACCGGCCACCGACGGCGCGCTCAGTGCCACGACCGACTCCGACGGCACCCTCATGATCTACTCCCGCAGTGTCGACGGTCATCTCCAGGGGACCGCCAGGTATGCGAACGGCCAGTGGGCAACGGTCGACCTCACGAACGTCGTCGGTACCCCGGTCTCGGCGGGTGGCGCGCCCAGTGCTTTCACCATGAAGAACGGTGTCACCGGCGTGGTCAGTGCCAACGCCGCCAACGGCCACCTGCAGATCACCTACAAGGACACCGCCAACCACTGGGCCACCACCGACCTCACCAACAAAGTCGGCACCCCGGTAACCGACGGCGCCCTCAGCGCCACCACCGACCCCGACGGCACCCTCGCCATCTACTCCCGCGGCTCGACCGACGGCGGACACCTCAGCCTCACCGCCCTCCAACCCAACGGCCAATGGGCCACCGTCGACCTCACCAACATCGTCGGCACCCCCGCCAGCTGACCCACCACCCGAACCGAGATCGCAACGGCCCGGCCCTCCTCATGAGGGCCGGGCCGTCCGGCGTGGACGGGCGGAACCCCGCCCGCAGAGCAAGGCATCGGCGGCGGAATCGAGCCAGAAGTTCCGGCTGCCCCCCAGCGAGAGGGCATTGTGCTGAGGCCGTTGCCGTTGGTACGGCTTCCCGGACCCGCTCGGGGGTTCGAGCCCGGGAAGCCTCCCTCCACGGTGCCGGTAGCGGCCGCCGACAGCGCGCGGGGCTACGCCATGACGTCGACGGCCGGTGGGGTGGTCTGTTCCGGCGGCGAGGGCTCGGCTGCGCCGGTGGGTCCGCGCAGCAGGGAGGGAGGGAGGGAAGGAAGGAGCGGGAGGCGGGCACCGCCCCGAAGTGGCCGGCGGGTCGCAGGTAGCGCCGACCGGACTCCCGTCCGCGTTATCGCCGCAGGGAAAAACACCCCAGCCGGTATTTTCGAAGACCCTCGCAGGTACGACGATTCGGCACGGCAGGTCGAAGGGCTCGGGCGGGTGGGCGATTTCTGACCGTCCGGGTCCCGCCCGAGCCGTTCGGGGTCAACGGCCGGCGGTCTCCGGCTCCAACACGAAGACAGGGACCACCCGGTCCGTCTTCGTCTGGTATTCGGCGTAGTCCGGCCAGACCTCGACCGCGCGGGACCACCACAGCTCCCGCTCCGCGCCCTCGACCTCGCGGGCCGTCATGTCCTGGCGCACGCCGCCGTCCTGGAGCTCGACCCGCGGATGCGCGACCAGGTTGTGGTACCAGGTCGGATTCTTGGGCGCGCCGACGCGACGGACGAGGTCGCGCCGCTCCAGCACCTGGACCTGGACCTGGACCTGTCGCGTGACGTGCGGGCCGACCACCGTGATCCAGCACTCTCCGTATCCACCCTGCGCGGCAGCAGCCGGGCGGCAGGATTCCTCGCGGCTTTCGACCGGCTGCCCGCGCGGCCATCGAGGCTGGTCAGGGGGCTTCTCGGGTGGTGGGGCAGCCCAGCGGCGAGTTCTGCCCGCCCGTGCTCTGGTCCTTCTCAAGGATCGCGCCCTTGACCAGTTGCCCACGGATCGACTCGTCGGCGTGCAGGACGGCGTCGGCATCGAGTCCTCGGTGGCGCAGTGACAGAGGTCAAGTAACAGAGGTCAACTGACCCGATGGGGCCGGTCGGATCGAAGCTGTGCCGGTCCGGCCGGCCTCATTGCTGTGCAGAACGTGTCCGGCCCCGACGGAGACGTCGGGGCCGGACACGTTCTGGGCAGGTCGGGTGGATCGGCTCCCAGGAGCACCCCACGCCGTGCCGCCCGCTAGCCGGCGTGGAGGGCGAGGGTCGGGGAGAGTCGGGAGGCCCGGACGGCCGGGTAGAGGCCTGCGACCGTACCGATGAGCAAGGTGGCGGCGAAGCCCCCGGTGACGGCCCACAAGGGGATCACCCAGGGCAGGCCGCCCGAGGCGGCGAAGGCGTAGGTGGCGGCCGCGCCCAGGGCCACGCCGGCCAGCCCACCCAGTCCGGAGAGCAGGAGGGACTCCGTCACGAACTGGAGACGGATCTGGCCCCTGGTGGCGCCCAGGGAGCGGCGCAGTCCGATCTCGTGGCGCCTCTCCAGCACTGAGATGATCATCGTGTTGGCGACCCCGACGCCGCCGACCAGGAGTGCCACCCCGCCCAGTCCGAGCAGGAGGTCGGTGAACGCCCCCTCGGTGGCGGCCTTGGCCTGGAGTGCCGAGGAGGGGTCGGTGACCTGCACGTTGTGCGGGTTCTGCGGGTCGACGGTGCGTGGGATCAGCGCGCGGACGGCGCCGACCGTCTGGTCCGTCGACCGTTCGTAGATCTGGGTCGGGTGGCCGTCGAAGCCCAGCAGCGCGCCGGCGCCGTCCCAGCCGACCAGGGCGGCCCGTTCGATCTCGGGAGCCAGCGGCAGCGGGTCGAGGATGCCGATGACGGTGAAGTACTGGCCGCCGATGTGGACCTGCTGGCCCGGGGCGGCGATGCCCAGGCGCCGGGCCGCGACGTGTCCGAGAACCGTCGACGGGTAGCGCCCGTTGGCCTCGTTGAGCCAGGTGCCCGAGCCGACCGCGCCGCGCACGACGTCCAGCAGTCCTTCGGTGGCGGCCTTCACGGTGATGCCGCCGGTTTCGTCGTTGGGGATCTTCTCACTGCGTCTGACGGACTGCGCCAGGTCCCCGGTCGCGCCGACCTGCTCGACCCCGGGGACGCGGCTCAGCATGCCGATCGACTCCTCGGGCAGCTTCACCTTCTCGCCGAACAGCCCCTGCCCAGGGGATGCCACCAGCAGGTTGGTTCCCAACTGATCGAGCTGCCTGAGGAGTTGGGCCTTACTGGAGGAGGAGATGCCGACCACCGCGATCATGGTGGCGATGCCGATGGCGATGCCCAGCGCGGACAGCACCACCCGCAGCGGCCGGGTGCGCAGGCCGGCCGAGCCGACGTGGAGGACGTCGCGGGGGCCGAGCCGGGCCGGGGAGAGCCGTGTGCGACTCATCGCTCCCCACCCCGATCGGCCGGGTCTGCGGCGCCGGTGCGCAGATCCGCCACGACGCGGCCGTCGCGGATGCGGACCCGGCGTGGCAGGCTGTCGGCGATCTCGCCGTCGTGGGTGATCACCGCGATGGTGGCACCCTCGGCGTTGAGGTCGTAGAGCAGCTCCATCACCGCTTCGCTCGAGGCGGAGTCCAGCGCGCCGGTCGGCTCGTCGGCCAGCAGCAGGTCCGGTTCGCCGACCACCGCCCGGGCGATGGCCACCCGCTGCCGCTGGCCGCCCGACAGCTCGTGCGGACGGTGGTGCATCCGGTCCGCGAGCCCGACCCGCTCCAGGGCCAGGGCCGCGCGCCTGCGGCGCTGGGCGCGCGGCAGGCCCGAGTAGAGCAGGCCCTCGGCGACGTTGTCCCGGGCGCTGACCCCGGCCACCAGGTGGAAGGACTGGAAGACGAAGCCGATGTGCCGGGCGCGCAGGGCGGACAGCCTGCGGTCGGAGAGGGCGGCGACGTCGTGGCCCGCCAGGGTGACGGATCCGGCGCTGGGCCGGTCCAGGGTGCCGACGATGTGCAGCAGGGTGGACTTGCCCGACCCCGAAGGGCCGACGATGGCGAGCAGTTCGCCGCGTCCGATGCGCAGGTCCACTCCGTGCAGCGCCGTGACCGCGCCCGGATACTCCTTGGTGACCTGGTTCAACTCGACCACCGCGCTCATGACTTGGGCACCCCGACCTTCATCCCCTCGGTCAGGTCGGTCCCGCTGACCTCGACCCGGCCCTGTCCGAACATGCCGAGCTGGACCGGGACTTCGCGCACCTTCCCGTTCTCCACGACCTGGACGCCGAAGCCCCCGCCGGACAGCGCGAGCAGTGCGTTGACCGGTACGGTCAGCACGTCCTTGTGGACCTCGCCTTCGAGCTCGACGGTGACGGGCGCCTGGTCGAAGCCCTCCGCCTGCCCCGGGTCGTCGAATACCACCCGGGCGGTGATCTTGGCGGGCTTGTCCGGGGAGCCCTGCTCCTTGCCGTCCTCACCGATGGTGCGGTCCACGGAGGCGACCTTGCCCTTGGCCCTGGCGCCGCCGGGCAGGTCGACCTCGACCCGGGTGCTGGGCTTGGCGAGGTCGGCCCGGGAGACCTCGATCTTGATCTGCACCTGCCGTTCGGCGCCGGTGGCGGTGAGGACCGGCTTGCCGGGAGCTGCCTGGTCGCCGACGGCCGCGTCGTTCTTCTTGATCCGCACCGGAGCGGGTGAGAAGACGATCTGCTCGGGGCCGATCTCGCCGGTCTGGGCCAGGCCGTGGGCCTTCTGCCAGCGCTTGACCGCTTCCGCCGTACCGGCGGTGAACTTCTCGTCCGCGGCCAGCCCCTTGCCGTAGCCCAGGTCGCGGAGGTTCTCCTTCAGCTGTCTGACGTCCGGCCCCTCGTCGCCGGCCTTCAGCGTCCGGTACATCGGGCGCTCGCCGACCATGAGCCGGACCTTCCGGCCGTCGACCTCATAGAGAACCCCGTCGCGTTTCACCACCGCGCCGGCCTCCGGGAGCCAGGTGAGGGTGCCCGGCACACCGGCGTTGATCCGGCGCTCCTCGGCGTAACCGAGGACCCCGTCCACCCTGGTCCGACTGCTCAGGTCCTGCCGCTCCACCGAGCCCGTGCTCGGCGGCAGCCCGTCCGTGCGGTCCACGCCGGCGTTGCCGCCGCCTCCGGTCTGCGAGAGGGCCGTGACCCCGCCCGCCAGCGTGACCGAGGTGGCCAGCACGGCGATCAGGTACGTCCGGCGGCTGCGCCCGCGCTCACTGCGCATTCTGACCACTGCACGCCTTGTTCGCCTGGTCGAACCTGTCCTTCTCGGCGCCCTCCGGGATCTTCATCGCCGATCCCGACATCGCCGAGTCGCCGTCGAACTTCGGGTCCGGCATGTCCACACCGTTACCGCGCATGCACCGGGCGAATTCGAGGGCCTTGTCCTTGTCGGCCTGGGACATCTTCGCGCCACCCGCGCCACCGACTCCCCCGCAGGCCTTGAGGGCTTCCGCCATCTTGTCCTGGCCGCCCTCCAGGACCATGGCCCGCGGGTCCTGGCCCGGCTCGGGCTCCTTCACCTGGGCGCCGTGTTCGCGCAGACACTTACGGTGCTCGTAGGCCTGGTCCGCCGCCGCGCCCGTGCCCGACGAGTCCGAGCCGCCGCCCCCGCCGGAGCCCGTGGCGCCTCCGCCGCAGGCCGTGGCGAACAGCGCGATCCCCGCCACCAGCGCGGCCGCCGCGCCGTACCTGTGGTTCCGCATGTGGTTCCGCATGGAATTCCTCCGTGTCCGATGACGAGTGGCCGATGACCAGTGGCCGATGACGAGTGGCCGATGACCAGTGGCCGATGACGAGTGGCCGATGACGAGTGGCCGACCGCTCCGGCCACGCAGAGGCTGGCACGCACCCGCATTTCGCCGCTGTCAGCCGAGACCTTTACGGCGACGAAAGGTGGGTCTCAGGTACACCTGGTGTCATGCGTGTACTGATCGTGGAGGACGAGGAATTCCTGGCGGACATGATCGCCGAGGGATTGCGGCGCGACGCCCTGGCCGTCGACGTCGTGTACAACGGCGCCGACGCGCTGGAGCGGCTGAGGCTCACCGACTACGCCGTGCTCGTACTCGACCGCGACCTGCCCGGGGCGCACGGCGACGAGGTGTGCCAGAGCGTCGTCGAGCAGCGGCTGCTGACCCGGGTGCTGATGCTCACCGCCTCCGGTACCGTCCGCGACCGCGTCGACGGCCTGGACCTGGGCGCGGACGACTACCTCACCAAGCCGTTCGCCTACGAGGAGCTGCTGGCCCGGGTCCTGGCGCTCGGCCGCCGCACCCACCCCGCCCTTCCGCCGGTCATCGAACGTGCGGGCATCACCCTCGACACCGCTCGCCGCCAGGCCTTCCGGGAGGGCCGCTACCTCGCCCTGTCCCGCAAGGAGTTCGGCGTACTGGAGGTGCTGATGCAGGCCGAGGGCGCCGTGGTCTGCGGTGATGACCTGATCGAGCAGGTGTGGGAGCGGAACATGGGATACCGCACCAACGCGGTTCGGGTCGTCCTCAGCAAACTCCGCGCCAAGCTCGGCGAGCCCTCGGTCATCGACACCGTGCCCGGCCACGGCTACCGCATCGGCGTCCCGGCATGAGGCGCTTCGCCTCGGTCGGCCTGAACCGGCCTCCGCTGCCCGGCCGACCACGCCCGCGGCTGCCGGGCGGGGAACGGGGCCGGCTGACCATGCTCTACGGCGGGCTGCTCGTCCTCGCCGGGGCCATGCTCATCTTCCTGGTCAACTTCCTGGTCCGGGAGGGCCTGTACACCTCGATCAGCACGGCCGTCGCCGTCGAACCGCGACTGGCCACACTGGCGACCCCGGACCCCGCCGCGGCGAAATCCCTCACGATGGGAACCGCTTCACCCGCGAACGCTCCACCCGGAACCGCCCCCGCCGACGGCGGACAGTCCCACTTCCAGGCCGTCAAGGTCGTCACCCAGGCCGCCGAGCAGGCAGCCCAGAACCAGCTGCTGACCGTCTCCCTGATCGCTCTGGCCGCCTTCGCCGTCATCTCGGTGGCGCTCGCCTGGTGGATGTCGGGGCGGGTGCTGCGCCCGGTGGCGGTGATCACCAACACGGCGCGGCGGCTCTCGGGTGAGAACCTGCACGAGCGGATCGCCCTCGACGCACCCCCGGGCGAGCTCAAACAGCTCGCCGACACCTTCGACGCCATGCTCGACCGCATGGAACAACTGGTGGGTGCGCAGCAGCGGTTCGCGGCCAACGCCGCGCACGAACTGCGGACTCCGCTCGCGGTGCAGCGGGCCGCGGCCGAAATCGGGCTGGCCACCGAGGATCCGGCCGCCGTCGCCCGGGTCCGCCGCAAACTGATCGAGGTCTCCGAGAGCAGCGAACGGCTCATCGAGGGCCTGCTGTTGCTGTCCGTCTCCGACCAGAGGCTGGACCGGCGCGAACCGGTCGCACTGGACGAGCTGGCCCGCGCGGTGGCCGCCGAGTGCGACGCCTCGCAGGAAGCCCGGGAGAACCGCGTCACCGTCCGGACCGACACCGCCCCCGTGTCCGTCGAGGGTGATCCGGTGCTGCTGGCACACCTGGTGCGCAACCTGGTCGGCAACGCCCTGCGCTACAACCACGACGGCGGCCGGGTCGAGGTCGGCGTGCACGACGGTGTCCTGGAGGTCGCCAACACCGGTCCCCAGGTGCCGCCGGAGACCGTCCCCTATCTCTTCGAGCCCTTCCGCCGCCTCCGGGAGCGTCGGCACAGCCCGGGTGAGGGCGCGGGCCTGGGCCTGTCCATCGTCGCCTCCATCGCGCGCGCCCATCACGCCGTCGTCACCGCCGTCCCCGCCGGCACGGGCGGACTGCGGGTCCGGGTCGAGTTCCCCACGACCTGATCCGCCGGCCCGGGGGCCCGGGCGCGGAGCAGCAGATCCGCAGGGCGGGGGCACTGCTCGGGGAAACTGAAGGTGTAGCCGTTGGACGTGGGGTTCCTCACGCGTTGGCGGGGGTGGCGACTGTTCGGCGGAGTCGCCACGGCGACGGAACCACCGTCCGTCGCGCGGTTTCCGGGCCTGTGAGCTGCGTATGAGCGTTTCGCAACAACCTCACCGATCCCTGCTCCACGGCCTCCTGCGCAGGTCGGAGGGCCGGATACTGGTGGATATGTCACGGGTACTGCTGATCGAGGACGACGCGTCGGTGCGCGAGGCGCTGGCCCTGGGCCTGCGCCGCCAGGGCCACGAGGTGCGGATGGCCGCCACCGGCGAGGACGGCCTGGAGCAGGTGTTCCGGGAGCCTCCGGAGATCGTGGTGCTGGATCTGATGCTGCCCGGGATCGACGGCTTCGAGGTGTGCCGGCGGCTGCGCACGCACGGGAGTGTCCCGGTGATCATGCTGACCGCGCGAGGGGACGACATCGACACCGTCCTCGGCCTGGAGTACGGGGCCGACGACTACGTGGTCAAGCCCGCGCAGTCCAGGGTCCTCGACGCCCGGATCAAGGCCGTCCTGCGCCGCACCACCAACGTGTCCCCCGCGCCCGGGGTGGCCGAGGCGGTGCGGGAGGTGCACGGCGACCTGGTGCTGGACCGGGCCGCGCTGACCGTCGCCAAACGCGGCACCCCGCTGCCCCTGGCACCCGGCGAGCTGCGCCTGCTGCTGGAGCTGTCCGCCGCGCCGGGCCGGGTCTTCAGCCGGGAGCAGCTGCTGGACTCCGTCTGGGGCCTGGGCCGCCAGGAGGACATCCGCCTGGTCGACGCCGGGGTGAACCGGCTGCGCGCGAAGCTGGAGGACGACCCCTCCGTGCCCCGCTACCTCCAGACCGTGCGCGGTTTCGGCTACCGATTCGGCCCCCTGTGACCACCCCGCCGCACACACCGGAGCACCCCTCGGCCGAAACCCGGACGCGCGGAGCCGCGAACGGCACCGCCCGTGCCGACGACCGGCCGGACCGCCCCGACGCCTCCCGCTTCCTCCGGTGGCGCCGGGCCGTCCTGGGGCTGCGTCCGCGGATGCTCGCCGCGTTCGTCGCCACCGCCGCCGTCAGCGCCCTGGCCACCTCCGCACTCACCTACCAGGCCGCCACCGGCTCCACCCTCGACCTGACCCAGGACACCGCCCTGGACGAGCTGCGCCGCCGCGTCGACGTCCTGGCCCCCGCCCTGCCCTTCCCCCCGACCCAGGCCGAACTCGACCGCCTGTCCCTCCGGCTCTCGGGCACCGGCGGCTTCCGCGACTGGCACGTCCTGGCCCGCTACGGCGCCGCCCACTCCGAGTGGACCGCCGCCGTCACCATCCCGGCCGCCCTCCAGGACACCGTCGGCTCGGGCCACGGCGCCTTCCAGCGATTCACCGCCGACGGGCACTCCTGGCTCGCGGTCGGCGTCCCCGTCACCCACACCACCCACACCACCGCCGGCCCCGCCACCCCGGCCGCAAGAGCCGGCGACCTGTCCGGGCTGACCGTCTACGCCCTCCTGCCCCTGGACCGCGAACAGGAGGCCACCAGCACCCTGCTGGCCGCCGCCACCGGCGCCGGCGTGTTCGCCGCCGTACTGGCCGCCGGACTCGCCCTGCTCGCCACCCGCCAGGTCCTGCGCCCCGTCCGCGCCCTGGGCGACGCCGCCCAGGCCCTCGCCCAGGGACGGCTCGACACCCGCCTCGCCGTCTCCGGTCACGACGAACTCGCCCAGCTGTCCAAGACGTTCAACCACACCGCCCGCACCCTCCAGGGCACCATCGAGGAGCTTCGGGCGGTCGAGAGCCAGGGCCGCCGGTTCGCCGCCGACGTCTCCCACGAACTGCGCACCCCGCTGGCCGCCATGGCCGCCGTCACCGACATCCTCGACGAGGACGCCGAACACCTGCCCGCCGACACCGCGACCGCCCTGCGCATGATCAGCAACGAGACCGGCCGCCTCACCCGCCTGGTCAACGACCTCATCGAGATCTCCCGCATGGACGCCGGCGCCGCCCCGCTGCGCACCGAGGACGTGGACGCCGCGGAAGCCGTACGCGCCACCCTCGACCTGCGCGGCTGGAGCGACCGGATCGAGCTGGACCTGCCCGCCGCCCTGCCCGTCCGCCTCGACGCACGCCGCTTCGACGTCATCGTCGCCAATCTGGCCGGCAACGCCCTGCGCCACGGCCGCCCGCCCGTACGCCTCACCCTCACCACCCGTGACCCGCGGCCGGGATCCGACCTGGTGCTGACCGTCACCGACCGCGGCCCGGGCATCCCGCCCGCCGAACTCCCGCACCTGTTCGACCGCTTCTACAAGGCCGACAGGGCCCGCACCCGCTCCGAGGGCAGCGGGCTCGGCCTGGCCATCGCCCAGGAGAACGCCCGCCTGCACGGCGGCTTCATCGAGGCCGCCAACGCCCCCGGCAGCGGCGCGGTGTTCACCCTCGTCCTGCCCCGCGGACCCCTGACGAAGGACGCCCCATGACCATCCGCCTCCGCTCGACCGCCGCAGCGGCGCTGCTCCTCACGGCCTGCGGCTGCGCGATCCCCGACACGGCGGGCGCGGTGAAGTCGGGCAAGCCCGCCACCGGGATCGAGTCCGGCACCCGGCTGTACTTCCTCAGCCCCCAGGGAATCCGCCTGACGATCAGGCCGGGCACCGAACGCGAAGGCCTCCAGCAGACCCTGGACGCCCTCATGGCAGGCCCCACCCAGACGGAGCAGCACACCGGTCTCGGCACCGCCCTGCCCGCCTCCGGCAAGGTCACCGCCGCCGGCGAGGACGGCACCGTCACCCTGCGCCTGTCCTGGCCGACCTCCGCGCTGAGCCCCTACGCCATCCAGCAGCTGGTCTGCACCGCCGAGGACGCCCCCGCGACCACCGCGACCGCCCCCCGGATCGCCGTGGTCAGCAGCGACGCCCCCGGACCGGTCTTCGCGCAGTGCGACCTCCACCACACCGGCTGAAGCCGACGGAACCCGACCTGGAAGGTCGCACGAGGCCTCGCCACACACCTCGGTGAGGACGCCCGCCCGGGCTCAGCGAGCCGGATCACCGGCACCGGCTGCCTACCTGTCTGCCTGCCTGCCCGCCCGCGACGGTCTGGGACAGGTCCCGAAGCCCGGCCCGAACGCACGCAGGCACAGCGCGGATCCGGCCACCGCGCCTCAGGGAAGGGACAGTTGGGTGACGTCCACGACGGCACCCGGCGCCGTCGGCGCGATCAGCGGCAGCACCAGCCACAGTGCGGCGAGCGCGCCCAGGGTGCTCACGGCCGCCAGGACCCCGGGGCGGCCGCGGGCCCAGCGGGCCCGGTAGCGGACGGGGTCCTCCAGCAGTGCCTTCAACCCGGCCGCGACCGCCACCGCCAGCCCGCCCAGCCACAACATCCGGGCCCAGCCCTCCAGGCGGGGACCAGCGTGGTCCAGGAGCAGGATCAGCGGCCAGTGCCACAGGTACAGGCCGTACGAGAGCCCGCCCAGTACCGTCAGCGGGCGCCAGCTCAGCACCCTGCCCAGCGGGGACGCCGGGACGTGCGCGAGCAGGGCGATCAGCGCGGCCGCCGCCGCCGAGTGCAACAGCAACCCGCCGCGGAACAGGACGAGCTGCCCCGTCCCCGAGGCCAGCGCCCACCCGGCGGCCAGCAGGCCCGCCGGGATCAGCGCCAGCCGGCCCGCGGCGGGCCCCGGCAACCGCGCCACCCGCAGCCGCACCGCCGGAGTGGCCGCGAGCGCGCCGAGCAGCAGGGCGAACACCCGGGTGTCGGTGCCCTCGTAGACCCGGGTGGTGTCCATCGGGTCGACGAGCAGCGCCATCAGCGCCGCGGACACCAGCGCACCGACCAGCGCCACGCCGGCCACCGCGACGGCACCCGCGGTCCGGCGCAGCCGCAACAGAAGCAGCACCAGCGGTGGCCACAGCAGGTAGAACTGCTCCTCCACCGCGATGCTCCACAGGTGGGTGAACACCCGGGTCGGGTTCGCCTGGAAGTAACCGACCTGCGCGTCGATGAAATGCCAGTTCGCGAGGTTGGCCACCACCCAGGGGGCGTCCTGGTGCGCGAAGCGGGCCATGGCCGCCGTGCCCAGCACGGAGGCCAGCACCATCGCCGAGCCCAGGGCCAGGGCGAGGGCGGGCATCAGCCGCCTGGCCCGGCGGCCCCAGAAGGCCGCCAGGTCGATCCGGCCGCCGTTCTCCCCGGCCTCCCGCAGCAACAGCCCCGTGATGAGGAAGCCGGAGAGCACGAAGAACAGGTCGACCCCCAGGAACCCGCCGGGGAAGTCCCCGAGGTGGAACAGGAGGACCCCGAGGACGGCCAGCCCGCGCAGGCCGTCCAGGGCCGGGACGTGGGAGCGGCGGGAGCCGGAGCGCGCGGCGGTCCCCGGGCCCGGCCGGCGGCGGGACACGCGCGCGTTCCCCCGCCGGGCCGTCGGCGAGGCGGTCTTCATCTCGGACACCGGCTCAGGCGCAGTTCAGCTGGGCGAACACATCCGACTTGGTCCAGTCGCCGTTGGCCCAGCTCTTGGGATCGGCGGGCGAGAACCCGGCCAGCTTGCCCACCTCGGTGGTGAACCACTGCGCGAACTTCGCCGTGCCCTGCTGGCAGGAGTGCGTCCTGTCGTTCGAACGCTGCGCCTGCGGGGCCTTGAAGTCGGTGCCCCACAAGGCGGAGGCGTCGAGGAAGAAGGCATCGCCGGGGTGCGCGGCGACGGCCGCCTTCGCCGCCCCCGGAGCGGACTCGATGTCGGCCCTGTGCGGGGCGTAGAAGTCATCGCCCGTGTCGAACGGCGGAGTGGTGACGATCACCAGACGGGCACCCGCGGCCTTGACCGTGTCGATCAGCTTCTCGTACGCCTGCTGCTGCGCCTGCGGGCCGCCCCAGTCGTAGGTGGTGATCTGGTAGGCCACCAGCTCGGGGCGGACCGACGTGAGCCGGGAGGCGACGTCGCCGCTGGACATCGCCACCGGTCCGACCGCTGCGCCGCCGCCGTCGGCGGCGACGGAGGTGAGCTCGATGCCGGTGGACTTGAGCGCGGCGGCCAGCGGCAGCGCCTCCCCGACGGCGATGGAGTCCCCCATCCACAGGATCCTTGAGGGCTTCTTCAACCCTCCGGCGCCGGGCACCGACGACGGCCGCTCCGCGCCGGCCCCGGCCTTCGCCGGCCCCGGGCCACCCCCGTCCTCGGCCGGGGAGCTTCCGCAGGAGGTCAGGGCGAGGGCGCCGGCGAGGACGGCAGCGCAGAGGATGCCACCCCGGCGCAGGCCGCGGCCAACGGCGTGGGTGTCGTGGTCATGGGACGTTCGGTGTTCGTAGGTCATGCGGAAGAAGCTAGGAGACCTCTTTTCGCGCCGTTTGACCGTTGTGTCACCGCGGTTCGACGGCCTCATGAGCATCCCGTAACCGACGTCCCCGAGGGGCGGGTCCAACGCGTCCACACGGCGTGGCCGGTGCCGATGACGAACACCTCCCGGCAGCCGTCACGGAAGTGGTACGTCGCCGTGCCGCCACGGCAGGCGCCGGCACAGGTGCGCTGCTGCCGATCGTGTGTTTCGAACGGCCCGGAGACGGCACGAGGGCCTGTTCCCGCGCAGATGCGCGGGAACAGGCCCTCGTGGGTCACTCCGGTTGCCCCTGTCCGGCCCCCGGGGTGAGGGGAAGCCGAGTGGTCGGCTTAGTACCAGTGGTTGGCCTGCCAGAAGTTCCAGGCCGCGTTCGGGCTGCCGTAGCGGGTGTTCATGTAGTCCAGCGACCACTTGATCTGGGTGGACGGGTTGGTCTTCCAGTCCGCGCCGGCCGAGGCCATCTTGGAGGCCGGCAGCGCCTGGCCCAGACCGTACGAGCCCGAGCTCGGGTTGGTCGCCGTGACGTTCCAGCCCGACTCGTGGGAGATGATCTGGCTGAACGAGGCCAGCTGGTCCGCCGGCACGATCTGCGCGGCGATGGCCTGCGGGGAGGCGTCCGCGGCCGAGGCGACGGCGGGGACCACGGCGGCACCCAGGGCGGTCACACCGGCGGCACCGGCAAGAATCACGGCAGTGGTACGCATACGGAACTTGAAAGCGGGCATATAGAGCAAGACCTCAATCAGTTGGGCCGGCGTCACTCCCCGCCTCGACCGTGGCCGGACAGGGGCCGAACGGTCGCGGGGTGTGACTCGGCGGTAAGCCGTTCACCGGTGGGACAGGGGCCGGTGTGGCTGGCGATGAATGCCAAGTTGCCAGACCGGATCGGCGCTCGCCAAGACCCCTCCGCTACGATCCGCCGTCGTAGCGAAGCGACCGGCACTGGTTCGAGAGGCGGGCCGCCCGGAGCGCGCCGACCCCGCTCCGCCTGCACAAACACCCCCCAATAACCCACCAAACAGTTGCAAAATAGTGCAAAACGGACACCACTATCCGTCGTCGTACGCCGCATTCACATGTGAGCGCACTCACGGCCCCAACCCCGGCGCCATCACCGACCGGCCCGCCGCCACCACGCCGAGTCACCGCCGATCGGCCGCCATTGAGACCGCCACCACACCCGGCCGACGCGGGAACGGCACCACAGGGCGTCGCCACAGCTGGCGGCCCCCTGGCCGGCAGGGCGGCGGTCGGGCAGGGCGCGAAGCCGTCACGGGATCCCGGCCGGGCCACCGAGACGCCCGTCCGTCCCGCCGGCATACCCCGCTCCGAAGACGTCCCGGCGTCGTTCGTGGCCGGGTGCGAGTCGCCAGGCATCTCGACGCGGCCCATGCGGCCCATGCGACCCATGCGGCCGGCGAAGCCCCGAGGGTTTCAGGCGTACAGCGCGATCCTGGGCTGGACCGTGCCCGGGCCGGCCTTGACGACGGTGAGCCGGTACCGCTGGGTGAGGGTGTGATGGCTGTGGAGGACCAGTTTCGCCCGGGTGAGGTCCGTGTACAGCGTTCCGGTCTGGCTGGCCAGCCGCACGGTCCTCCAGTGGCCGCCGGTCAGGACCTCGAGCTTGATGTCCGTCGGGGCGAGGAAGGGCCCGTCGTCCGGTGACTCGACGAGGATCTGCGGGGCGACGGTCCGGTCCGCCGACGAGTCGTTGCGGTAGGTGACAGTCATCGGGTGCGCCGCGTGGTCGGACGGCAGCGGCCGGTCGGGCAGGCCGACGAACGAGACCGGCGCGACAGCGGCCACCACCTGCGGGGCGAGGACCCCCGTGGCGAGCGCCGGCGACGGCATCGTGAACGGCGCGGCCAACACGGCGGCGAGGGCGGTCGGGGCCAGAGCCCGGCGGAGGACCTTCCAGGTGGGCATGGTGTCTCCTTCGGTCGTCGACGGCGCTCCCGGGAAGTTCACCGGCGGCCGGGCGATCACCCGCCCACCGAGCGCTCCACGGCTGGACGGACTGCCGCCGCCGGGCAGCCCGGACCGTACCCCATCCACCCTGCACACCAATGGCCCACCGCGCATCCGCACCGGACCGGCGGCCCCGCCCAGGGCCCTCCAGGAACGAGCACTGCAAGCAGGCCAGGTCACACCTTCGGGCCCCTCACCGGACGGCAAGAAGCACCGGCCACCGCGCGGGTGGCCGGTGCTTCGCCCCGCCGGACCCCGGGTTGCTCCACCAGTGCTCGCGGTGGTCGCAGCGCATGTCGGACTCGTCGTGCTCGTCGTGCTCGTGGTGCTCGTGGTGCTTGATCGTGGTGGGGTCGGTGTCGGTGTGGGTGGCGGTGTCGCCGCCCCCGGTGACGGTCGCGGTGTTCGTGACGTCGTCGTCGGTCTCCGACGCCCAGTCGAGGCCGGCCTCGACTGGGCGCGGGCCTGGGCGAAGGTCCACGCGCGGTCGCCGGCGGTGCCGGCGGGCCGCCGTACATGTCTGTTGGCCGGAATGCGAGCGAGTCAGGGCTGAGGCCGGCTGGTGCCGCTGCAGCCCTTGGTGTCCCGCCAGCGGTTCGGAGAGCGTCACGGCTCCGAACAGCCCTCAGCCGTCAGATCAGTTGGCGGAGCACGTCGTACGTAGTCGAGGACTGGAGGTCCGGGGGTGGGCAGTTGAGTGCTTGGCGGCCGACGAGGGCGGTACGGGTTCCGGCTCGCCGACCGGCGGCGACGTCGCTCGGCGAGTCTCCGACCATCCAGGACCGGGTGAGATCGAGTCCGAGGTCGTGGGCGGCTCGGTGGAGCATTCCCGGAGCCGGCTTCCGGCACTGACAGGCGCTTCGGTACGCGGGAAGGGTGCCTTCCGGGTGGTGAGGGCAGGCGTAGATGGCATCGAGATGAACGCCGTGGTGGGCGAGGAGCAGGGTCAACCGGTCGTGCATGGCGCTCATGGTCTCCGCGGTGAAGAACCCGCGGGCCACACCGCTCTGGTTGGTGACGACGACGAGGGCGTAGCCCGCTTGCTGGAGGGCCAGCAGTGGTGCCTCGATGCCTGGTTGGAGGACCAGGTCGGCGGGGTGGGAGGGGTAGTGGCGGAGTTCGGTCAGGGTGCCGTCGCGGTCGAGGAACACGGCCTTCCGGCACCGTTCCGGATGCGGCCTGTGCCTCGGGTCACTCTGTCGCACGGCTGCGGCGGTGGAAGGTCGTCGCTGTGTATCGGCCGATGAATACGGCCGCGTCGGTGACCGGGATGCTGCCGCCGAGGATCATCTGGCGCCTGCCCGCTGGGCGACGTGGTGAATCCGGTCGGTGGTGGAGTGGCCGTCGAGGAACGGCACGGTGACGACTTCTCCTCCCCAGCTTTCGACGAGGTCGGCTTCGGCGATCCGTCGGCCCGCGTAGTCGCCGCCTTTGACCCAGATGTCCGGGCGGAGCTCGGCCAGCACCCTTGAGGGGGTGTCCTCGTCGAAGACGATCACGCCGTCCACACAGTTCAGTGCTGTCAGCAGCATGGCGCGTTCGCGTTCGCCGACGACCGGCCGGCTCTCGCCTTTGAGGCGGCGAACGGAGGCGTCGCTGTTGATGCACACGACCAGAACGTCGCCCAGGCGCCGGGCCTGGTCGAGCAGGGAGAGGTGGCCGGCGTGCAGCAGGTCGAAACAGCCGCCTGCCGCGACGACCTTGCCGCCCTGCGCGCGCACCCGGGCGGCGCGCTCCAGCGGGCCCGTGCACCAGGGGGCGGGCACGACGGTCAGGGAGGCAGGGCCGCCTGCTTCGACGTAGCTGGTGGCGGCTTCGACAGCTGCGGCCACGGCGTGGGAGGGCAGCCGTTCGGCGGCGAGCGTCATGGCTGCGGTGACCGCCAGTTGGTCGCCGGCTCCGCAGGTGTCGCCGGCCGCGTGTCTGGCCGGGACCGCCAGGGGGTGACCGTCGGGATTCGTGACCAGGACCGCGCCGTTGCGGCCGCGTGTGATCGCCAGCTGCTCCACGGGCCAGATGGCCAGCAGTCGGACGGCGCGGGTCGTGTCGCCCGCCAGGTCGCGAGGTCCGGCGTGTCCGCTGAAAGCGAATGCCTCCTCGGCGTTCGGGACGGCCAGGGCGGTGCCGGGGACCGGCGCTGTGCCTCTGGGGTGCGGGTCCCACACCAGTGGACGGCCGGCTGCGGCCGAGGTGAGAGCTTGGCGGAGTTCCGGGTGGGAGGTGATGCCGCGCCCGTAGTCGCACACCAGGACTGCCTCGGCTGTGGCCAGCCGGGCATGCGCCAGTTCTGGCAAGGGTCCGAGTGGAAGTGGACAGGTGTCCGTGTCGAGCCGGAGCACAGTGCGGTCGGCGGTGCGGATACGGGTCTTGATCGGGGTGGTCCCGCCGGTTGCCAGATCAATGACCTCGATCCCGGCTTCGCCCAGCAGGGCGCGCACCTGCGCCCCGGATTCGTCGTGTCCGGTACCGCAGACGAGGGTGACGCGCCAGCCGGGGGTCCGGGCGGCGAGAACGGCTGCCAGCCCGGCGCCGCCCGGCCGGTTGACGGTCTGGGTGCCGGAGACGACGGGGACGGGGGCTTCCGGGGAGAGGCGGTCTGCGGTCCCGGTGATGTCGCGGTCCAGCAGGACGTCGCCGACCACCACCAGTCGCCGCGGACCGTCCGGTTGTGTGTCGGCGGAGGGATCGGGTCCGGTGAGGTGGGTGTCGATGCTGGCACACAGCAGGTGTACGGCGACCAGATGGCATTCCTGGACGGTGGCGGCTTGGGCGGCGTCCACGCACACCGCCTCGTCGCTCACGTCGGAGAGGGGATTCGGGCCGGGGCCGGTCAATGCCCAGACGGTGAGGCCTGCTTCCCGGCCGGCGTGGGCGGCGGCGAGCACGTTGGGACTGGTCCCGGAGGTGGAGAGAAGGAGCAGGACGTCGCCAGGGCGCCCGTGCGCACGGACCTGCCGGGCGAAGACCTCCTCGGGCCCGTAGTCGTTGGCTATGGCGGTGACCGAGGAGGAGTCGGAGTGCAGCGCGATCGCGGACAGCGGTGCGCGCTCGGCGCGGAACCGGCCGACCAGTTCGGCCGTGAGGTGCTGGGCCTCGGCTGCTGACCCGCCGTTGCCCGCCACCAGGAGCCGCCTCCCGGTGGCCAGAGCAGGGGCGAGGATCCGGCCCCAGCGGTCCAGGACATCGGTGTCGAGGTGGTGCAGCGCCTGGACGAGGGCGCGGATGTGTTCTTGGCCCGGTGGAGCCATGAAGTGCCTCCGGAAGGGGGGTTGAGGGGAAGACGCAGCCGGCGGGTGCGCGGTCACACCGACTCGGGTGCGGAGCCGTGACGGACACGTTGGGCCTGGTACCGGAGGAGGACGCCGGTCAGGAGAAGCCACGACGCGGCTACGGCCACCTCGTGTGCCACCGCCCCCCACACCTGACCCGTCGTACCGATCCGCACGGCGTTCAGGCCGGCGCCCAGGGGTAGCACCTGGCCGATCAGGTGAAGGATTCCGTCCGGATCGGCAGGAACGACCACACCGCCGCAGAGCAGTATGAGGTAGCCGACGAAATTGACGGCCATTCCCTCGTCCAGACCGAGGAGAACGAGCGCGCAGCAGAGCATTCCTGTGCAGAGACAGCCCATCGTGGTGAGGAGAACGAGGGGATACGCAGCCGCGACGTCGGCCGTTGCGCGCCAGCCGAGCATGGTGGGCCCAAGGACGACCAGGGCCACGAGTGACGTGGTGAGCCCTTCGGCGACGTACACCCACGACCGCAGGAGCATGACGGCGAGCAGGGGGACGTTCCCGAGGCGCAGCCGGTACATGGTCCCCTGGGGGACTTCGGCGGTCACCACAGTGGACACGTGGCTGGTGACCGCTGCGACCGGAGCGAAGACGACGGCTCCGACGAACGCGTACGCACGTCCGGTGGCTCCCCCGGCGAGTTGCCCGAGGAGGGTGAAGAAGGCGACCTGGAAGACCGTCCGAATCGCCACGCTGGACGACGCTGCCACGCCGGCTGAGGCGACCCGGTAGTCCTTCCCCGAGAGACGGCAGATCCGCAGGCCGACGGCGAACGCGCTTCGGACGGACTCAGGCAAGCTCAAGGGTCCCCTTGACTCGGCCGCGCCGCAGCACAGCATTGAATGCGTACACCCCACAGGCGAGGTAAAGCACGGTCAGGATCAGCACGCCCGCCAGGTGAACGGAGGCAGGCGCCCGGCCGTGGGCGGCATCGTGTACCAACTCGGCCAGATGGTGCAGGCTGACGGCCTGGGCCGGCCAGCGCAGCACCGGAGAGAGGAGATCCGGTGGGATGACGATGCCACCGAGAACGAAGACCGGGTAGCCGAGGGCCTCGATGATGCGCAGACCCGCTCGGGACAGGAAGACGACGCAGCTCAGGACGAGACCCATGGCTGCTGCGGAGACGACGGCCGCGACAGTGACGAGCACGGCCGCCGACGGCCGGGGCAGCTGTGGGTGCAGCCCGAGGACGGGCACGGCGACAACCACCGCGGCCAGCGTGCGCACCAGTCCCGCCGCAGCAACCCCGAGCGTCTTGCCGAGAAGGACGGACAGCAGGGAAACAGGGCGAACCAGCAGTGTCGCGAGGGTTCCCTGGGCCGCCTCACGGCGCAGTAGCGTTCCCGCGCCCCACAGGGTGGACGACCACAGGCCGATCATCACGCAACCGAACACGACCTCGGTCGCCTGTCCGGGGTCGGTACTCGCGGTTCCCCGGGAGACTACGGCCAGGAGGACCATCGGCTGGATCACCGAGACGACCATCGCCGTTCTGACCCGGCCGGTCTCCCTGATCTGAAGGACGGCCGCGCGCCACACCGCCCACGCTTCCGTCTGCGCGGCACGCAGAACGTCACCCACGATTCACGGCCAGTCTTCGTATCACGGCCTCGACCCCGGGCGAGGCGACATCGATGTCCGTCACCGGATACCGTCGTACGACCTCGGCCAGTCGGGCGAGCACGTCCGCGTCCCAGGCTCCGACCTGGAAGGCGAGTCTCCAGCCGTCCTTGTCCTGGTGGATCCGCACGGACGCGTTGGCCAGGAGTTGGGCAGCGTCACGTGGCGCGACGCCTGGGCCAGACAAGCTCACCTCCGCAGTGAAGCCCGCCTGCCGCCGGAACTCGTTGACGGGCAGGTCGTGGGAGACCGAGCCGGATTCGAGCAGCACGACCCTGCCCGCCAGGCGGTCGATGTCGGTCGGGTAGTGGCTGGTGAGGAGCACCGCCGTGCCCGTGCGGGCGAGCCGCGCGACCGCGTCGCGGACCCGCTCCCCCTCCAGGAGGTCCAGGCCGATCGTCGGCTCGTCCAGCATGAGCAGGCACGGCTGGTTCAGCATTCCCACAGCCAGGTGGAGGCGTTGCCGCATGCCTTTGGAGAACGTCTCGACCCGGCTCTCGGCCCGTTCGACGAGCCCGACCTCCTCCAGGGCCGCCAGCGAACGGTCGCGCAGGTGGCGGTGCGGGCCGGACAGACCGCCGAAGAACATGATGTTGTCCAGGGCCGAGAGCCGGGGGTACAGCCCCCGGTCTCCGCCGAAGACAACACCGATGTGACGGCGCGCCCGGCGCGCCTGCCCGGCCAGGTCGGCACCGCAGACCGCGGCCCCGCCCGCTGACGGGAGGAGCAGCGTCGAGAGGATCTTCAAGAGCGTGGTCTTGCCCGCACCGTTGTCTCCGAGCAGTCCGACGATCTCCCCGGCACGCACCGTGAAACTGACACCACGCAGCGCCTCGACAGGCGGAGTTCCGGGAAATGCCCTGCGCAGGTTCTCCACTCGCAGGACTTCCCCGTCCGGCTGACACGGTCTCACGACAACCCCATTACACGTCACCTCGCGGTATCTCGGATTCATCACATGCGCCCGTTCCCGATCCCCGGGCCGGCGCAGTACCGGCCCGGGGGTGGAATCCGGCTTCCGCGTGCGGGTCGCCGGGCGACCGGCTAGATCACGCCATCGGCACGAAAGAACTGCTGGATCTGCGCGATGCGCTCCTCCTTGGTCATGTCGGTCACCTCCTCTCGGGATCGGACAACGGGCCTCCCGTGTCACTGCTGTCGCCTTCGTTGCCCGGGCTCAGAGCCTGCCCGGGCTGTCTGCGACGTCGGGGAGGAAGCTCACAAAGTCGACGTCCTTGCGCCGGCCGGTGCTGTGGAAGTCGCCGTCGTCGACTTCCCGCACCCGGCACCGGACGTCCGCGCCGAGGACGTCCGCGAGACTGCGGGTCAGCTCCGTCGCGTCCGCAGCGGTGAACGCAGGAGCGGGCGAGACCAGCACGGACACGGAGAAGTCGGCCTCCTGCACGACTTGGTAGCGGCGGACCGGGTGGCGGCGGACAGCCCGAACGGCCCAGAGCACGGGAACCGCGGTCCCGTCCGGCCGACGAAGCTCACCCGGGTTCCGCCCCTCCACCAAGTCCATCGCCTTGTGCGGGAGGCCACACGCGCACGACGCCCCTGCCAGCGAGCCGAAGTCCCCCGTCCGGTAGCGGATGAGGGGCATCGCCAGGTTGGTCAGATCGGTGATCACGATCTCCCCGACGCTGCCCTCCGGCACCGGCGCACCATCGTCGTCGACGACCTCCAACCACAGCCGCTCCGACTCGATGTGGTAGGAGCCCAGCGCACACTGCACCGCGATGGTGCCGACCTCCTTCATCGCGTACATGTCGGTCACCGTCAGCCCGAAGAAGTCCGCGAGTGCCTCCCGAGCGGCGGGGACGAGAAGCTCCCCGCACGACACGACGGACCGCACCGACGGCAGGCGGCCGCCGTGCTGCCCCAGCAGCCCCATGAAGTCCATGAGGTTGCGCGGAGACCCCGTCAGCACGTCGGGGCGGAAGCCCCTCGCCCGATCGGCGAACCCGGCACGGTCGGGTGCCGTGCGTCCGGCCGTGCCGAACTGCGCAACGCGCGCGAACCCCATCCCGGGAGAGGTGTACTCGAACCAGTGGTCGAGCCGCGCGAGACACGGCATCAGCACCCTTCGGTCGAACGCCAACCCCGCTCGCTCGTTCCGGACGAGCGCGGTGGCCCACTCGTGGACGAACGCGTCGTCGTGGCGGATCATCCGCAACGGCACACCACTGGTCCCCGACGTTTCCAGGAACCTGCACACCGCCGGGTCGATGTCGTCGTCGCAGTGGTCGATCATGCCCTCAGCGAGCTGACGCTTGCCCACCAACGGGAAGGCGGACAGTACCCGCCACGGATCCGCCCCGCCGTCGACCATGATCCCGGTCCGCCGGTACGCCGGGACCGCATCGACGGCATGCCGGAGCAGCGCTGTCAGCCGCTCGCGCTGCATCTCCCTGATCCGTCCGGGCCGCTGCGCGAGTTCGGAGTACAGCGTGCGCTCCCCGTAGATCTGCGGAAAGAGCAGCCCCTCATGAACCATCTGCGAGTGCCAGTGCCGCTCGTTCTCTGTTCCCACCAACGGATCGAATTGCCGCCGCACAGTCGCACTCCACCATTTCATGTCAATCGGAAGAGTCCGAAGAGCCGTCTCCCGTTACTCCTCGGGGATGCCGCCACCCTGGACTACGTACGGCCGAAGGGCCGGTTCCGGCTCACCTGAACCGCTCCCGGCGGGACGGAACCGGTTCAACGGGTGGCACCAGCGCCACAGGGCGGCCGACTCCGCACTGTGGCGGAGTGCACCAGCACCAGCCGGATCGCGAACTACAGCTGTCGCGAGAACACGGAAACCCTGCTCAGCAACCAGAACGCGCTGCTGGTGCCGAGGCCGTAGGCGAGGTGGGCGGTCAGATCATCACCCAGCGTCTTGGCATCGTATGTCCAGATGGGTTTGTAGAGTCCCGCGATCGGAAGCACCACGTATCCGCTGAGCCACACGAGCGCACCGTACGGGAGCCCGTAGAGGACGTGGGGCTTGCGCAGCGAGGCGCTGACGGCGCCGTAGAAGGCCGCGTTGCCCACTCCGTAAGCCCAGTGCATGAACGTGCTGACGGGGAACGCCGCGCTGTCCGGCAGCTCACGCCGGGTGAAGGCCTCGACCAGGCGCTTTCCGACCTGCCCTGGGTCCGGCGCCTCCTGCCAGGTGCGGACCGGGGCGAACTCCCAGTGCAGGGCGTTGCGTTCGCCACCGGCCCGGCGCTGGCGCAGGAACCGCGCGGCGTCCATGCAGACGGTGCCGACCGCTCCCGCCGCCAGGCCCGCACCGACAGCGCCAAGCGGGGTCAGCTGCTTGCGAGTGCGCATAGGTCGATCGCTCCCGATCCCGGTTCTTTCAGAGGGCGGTTCGTGAGTATTTGACTGGTTTTGTTGTCACCTGATGGTGTGGGCGGGGGTGGAGTCCGCCCGTCCGAGGCCGGTGGTCTGTTGGGGTGGTGAGGTGAGTGAACGCAAGCCGTACCC
>NZ_JBFBHW010000059.1:0-51688 GCF_040685395.1 Kitasatospora sp. NPDC088779
AAACCCACATAATATTCTGTGTTAGTGTTTTCCCGAGGTGTGCCCTCCCCACCCCGCGCGCCGGGCCCCGCCCGCCCCGGCGCCAGCTCACCCCCGGCGGGGGCGCCCCGGGGGGCGCCCGCGCTACTGGACGGCCGTGCCGGACTTGGCCCAGTTGTCGTGCAGCCGGTCGAGGTAGGACTGCGCCTGGGAGCCCACCTTGACCCCGCGGGCGAAGGCCAGCATGTTGCCCGCGCCGGCGTTGTAGCCGAGGGCGAGGAGCTCGTCGTGGTTCAGCGGCGCGCTCGGCCGCGCCGGGAGCTGCCCGGCCAGGTCGTGCAGGTGCCAGGCGGCGGCCTGGACGGCCAGGTCGCGGTCGTCCGGCAGCTCCTCCCACTTGCGGTCGGCGAAGGGGCGGCCGGGTTTGGTGTCGTCGAAGGCGGCGCGGTGCATGTTGGCGATGCCGAACGAGGCTTCGGGCTTGCCGCGCTGCCAGGCCCGTTCGAGCTCCGGGTCGTGCGGCTTGTAGGACTCGTTGTAGAGGATCGCCATCAGCAGCTGCGGGTTGACCCCGGCCTCGGCGGCGTACCGGCGCACCGGGGCCGCGTAGTCGGCGGGGTCGTAGCGGCCGGACGGTTTCGACGGTTTCGACGGCGCGGTCGAGGCGGACTCGGACGGGGAGGACGCGGACGCGGAGGGCGCGGCACCGTCCGGGGAGGGGGTCGCGGACGGGGAGGCGTCGGACGACGCCGTGGTGGGGTGGTCGCCGCCGTGGACGATGCCCCACCCGGCCGCGACGAGTACGCCGACGACCAGCCAGCGCCCCCAGCGCGACCCCTGCTGCCCCTCGCTCATCGCTGCCGACCCCTCCCCGTGCGCCCGTGTCCTTGTTCGACCGTCGTACTGCCGATCGTGCCGGCGACCGTGCCCGGTGGCAGGCTACTCGGCCGGCTTCTGCTCGCCGTCGAGGTTGCGCAGGAAGCCCTTGGCCTTCTCGACGCCGGTGTCGATCTGGCCGCTGTACTTGCCGTCCGTGCGGTCGTCGATCACGTCGCCGACCTTGTCCAGGCCCTGCCCGAGCACGTCGCTGTGCTCGCGGGCGAGGTCGGTGGCCTTGTCCGCGAGGTTCTTCAGACTCTCAAACATGGTGACGCTCTGCTCCTCTGACGCGTTCCTGATGGTGTGCCGACGTGGCGGGGGATCATGACCATCCTAACGACGGCCCACCGGGCGCTCGGCCGCTGCCGAAGGACGGCGGATGACTTTGCTGAAATGGGTTTGTATGCTCCAGCCCAACTTCTACAGAACTGTAGAAGTTGGGAACCGCCACCAGGACGGAACGCGTCCCGGCACGCACGGCGGCGCGCACGCGCCGCGGCAGCCGAAACGAGCGAGGGAAGTGCGCATGGCCGGGCAGCGGGCGAGAACGCCGTACCAGGACGCGGGACCGCGCACCGAGGACCCCGCCCTGCCCGCGCAGCGCTCGCGCGCGGCCGACCGGGCGGAGCCCGCCGCGCCACCCGCCGCCCGCCCGCCACGGACCGCGGCCTCCCGCCGCCGGCCGCAGGCCCGCCGGGGAGGCCGGCTGACGGTGCTGCTCACCGCCGTCGGCCTGCCCGTCCTCGGCGGTGTCGCGGACGAACTCGGCGGCCCCGGCGTCGGCGTGCTCTTCGCGGTCGGTGCGGTCGGCGGGACGGGCGCCGCGGCGGCGCTGTGCAGCCGGGCCGGCCGCTGGTGGGTCGTCACCGCGGCCCCGCTCGTGGTGCTGCTCGGCGCCGCCGGCATCGAGTACCTGGCGAACCGGGACGCGTACCAGGGCAAGCAGCTCGGCACCGGCGCGCTGCGGTGGGTGGTGGGGGCGTTCCCGGTGATGGCGGCGGCGGTGGGGGTCGCGCTGCTGGTCGTCGCGGTCCGCGTCGCGCTCGACCGCCGACGGCCCCGCAGTGCGGGCACCCCGACCGGAAGGAGCCGTCGTGGCTGATCGCGCCGCCCGCCTCCGCCCGCGCGGCCGCGCCCCGCGCCGCGGCACCGCCCCGCTGACCGTCGCCGGGCGCACCCTTGCCTGCACCGTCTCCGTCGCCGTCCTCGGTGCCAGCGGCTTCACCTGGTACGAGTACCGCAGCCTCGACGACGGCATGACCAAGTCCACCGCGCTGAGCGAGGCCAAGAAGAACGCCCCGCCCCACCTCGACAAGTCCGTCAACCTGCTGCTGATCGGCCTCGACAGCCGCAAGGACATGGACGGCAACGACCTGCCCAAGCAGTTCGTCGAGGACGAACTGCACGCCGGGTCGAGCGAGATCGGCGGCTACAACACCAACGCCCTGATCGTCCTGCACATCCCGGCCAACGGCGGCAAGGTCACCGCGCTGTCCGTCCCGCGCGACGACTACGTGCAGACCGCCGGCGCCGACGGCAAGATGCACAAGATCAAGGAGGCCTACGGCATCGCCAAGGTGGCCGCCGAGCAGAAACTCGCCGGCAAGGGGCTCTCCAAGGCCGACCTGGAACGGCAGAGCCGCGAAGCCGGGCGCTCCGCCACCATCCAGACCGTGCAGAGCTTCCTCGACGTCCCGATCGACCACTTCGCCGAGGTCAACCTGATCGGCTTCTACGACATCGCCAAGGCCGTCGAGCCGATCCAGGTCTGCCTCAACCACCCCGTCGACGATCCGATCATCGCCCGTACCGCCGCCCACGAGGGCGGCGGAACCGGCCTCAAGCTCCCCGCCGGCATCAGCTCCCTCAACGCCGCCCAGGCCCTCTCCTTCGTCCGCCAGCGCCACCACCTCGCCAACGGCGACCTCGACCGCACCCACCGGCAGCAGGCGTTCATCTCCTCCGTCGAGTACCGGCTCAAGCAGCAGGGCATCCTCAACGACTTCGGGCAGATGCAGAAGCTGTTCGGGGTGGTGAAGAAGGACGTCGTCATCGACAACGAGTGGAACATCCTCGACTTCGCCCAGCAGGCGCCCAACCTCACCGGCGGGAACGTCGAGTTCAACACCCTGCCGATCACCGGGTTCAAGACCGTCGGCGGCCAGGAGGTCAACACCGTCAACCCGGAGCTGATCAAGAAGATCGTCCGGCAGCTGTTCAACCGCGAGCCGGCCCCCGTCCAGGCCGTCCCCGCGCCCACCGAGACGGCCGCCGAGACCGCCACCCCCTCGCCGTCCGCGGCTTCCCCGACCGTGACCAGGGCCGTCGTGGACGTCAACGCCGTCGCGGGCGCCGGCGCGGCCGCCACCGAGTCCAAGGCCCTCACCGAACTCGGCTACCAGCCGGGGAAGATCGGCGACGCCGCCGCCAGGACCAGGGCCACCACCGTCACCTACGGCAGCGGCGCCAAGGCCGACGCCCAGCAGCTCGCCACCCGCTACGGCGTCACCGCCACCGCGGCCGCCGTCGTCGCCCCCGGCCACATCGTCGTCACCCTCGCCGTCACCCGCACCCCCAGCCCCTCCGCCGCCGCCACCGGGCCGGGCGACGCGACCACCGACCCCGCCGCCGGCCTCCCCATGCAGGGCCCCGCCGTCAAGGCCGGCGGCATCCCCTGCGTGGACTGACGGGCGGCGGCGGGCGCCGCGCGGCCGCACCCACGAGGCGGCGGGCGAACCGGCCCGGCGGCCGAACCGGCCGTCACGGGAGGGGAGTCCGGCCCCGGGCGCGCTGGACGAGCAGGCCGACCAGCCACAGCAGGACCGCCGTGGCGCCCACCGCGGCCAGCACGTAGGTCGCGGGCATGTCGTCGTTGGGGTAGTGGTCACCGGCCACGCGGACGGTGGCCGGGTCGTCCGCCGCCGCCTCCAGGGGGACGGTCATCCCGACGTGCGGCTTCTCGACCCGTTTGAGGCCGAGCGCCGACGTGCGGTAGTCGCGATCCCCCACCCGGTAGGTGACGGTGTAGAGCCAGCCGCCCTTGCGCAGGGCCACGGCGCTGACCGTCCCGTCCACCCGCAGCGGCGCGGCGTCTATCCGGCTCGCGGCCCGCCACTGCGCGGACGCGGCGAACAGGCTCCAGCAGAGCACCAGCAGCGAGACCACCGCGCCCGCCAACGGAAGGGACCACACCCGGCGTAACACTGCCTTCATGGCCGGGACGATACCCGCCTCGTGACGCGCCGTCGGATCAGGGGGAGGAGCGGTTCGGGGGTTTCGTCAATTCTGCTTCCTGGCAAGCCAGTAGAGCAGTGCGGCCAGGCTGGTGGCCGCGCCGAGGAGGCAGACGGCCGTCCAGCCCCAGCGCTCGTAGACGACGGTGGAGCCGATCGCGCCCGCCGCGCAGCCGGCGGAGTAGAGGAGCATGTACCCGGCGGTGAGCCGGCTCTGCGCCTCGGGGCGGACCTGGTACAGCAGGTGCTGGTTGACCACGTGCACGGACTGCAGGCCGTAGTCGATCACCACCATGGCGAGCACCAGCCACCACACCGAGTGCGGCAGCAGGGCCGCCGGGATCCAGGCGGCGAGCATGGCCAACAGGCCGATGCCGGCGGTACGTTCGGCCCGGCCGCGGTCGGCCTGGCGGCCCGCGTGGCCGGCGCCCAGGGCTCCGGCGGCGCCGGCCAGGCCGAACAGCCCGATCTGGGTGTGACTGAGGCTGAACGGCGGGGCGGCGAGCGGGAGCACCATCGGGGTGAGCAGGACGGTGATGGAGGTGAAGGTGAGCAGCGCGAGGACCGCCCGGGCGCGGAGCACGGGCTCCTCGGCGAAGAGTGTGAACACCGAGCCGATCAGCCGGGGGTAGCTGATCCGTGCGGTCTGCGAGGTCTGCGAGGTCTGCTCGGTCTGCTCGGTCTGCGCCGACGGTCGGTGGCGTTCGGCCGGGAGGACGACCGCGACGGCGAGGGCCATCGCGCCGGTGGCGACGGCGGACACCACGTAGACGGCGCGCCAGCCGGCCAGGTCGCCGATGGTGCCGGCGACGGTGCGGGCGAGCAGGATGCCGACCACGATGCCGCTGGTGACGGTGCCGACCACCCGGCCCCGGTCGGCGGGCGCGGCGAGCGAGGCCGCGTACGCGACGACGACCTGGGCGACCACCGCGAGGACGCCGACGGCAGCCATCGCGGCGAGCATCAGCAACGCGGAGGGGGCGAGCGCGACGGCGGCGAGGGCGAGCACGGAGAGCCCGAGCTGGGCGGTCGTGAGGGTGCGGCGGTTGACGCGGTCGCCGAGCGGGACGAGCAGCAGCAGGCCGAGCGCGTAGCCCGTCTGGGTGAGGGTGCCGACGAGGCCGATGGTGGCCGGGTCGATGCCGTAGTCCGCGGCGATGAGGTCGAGCAGGGGCTGTGAGTAGTAGACGTTGGCGACGGCGAGGCCGCAGGCGACGGAGAGGAGCCAGGCGGCGGCGGGTCGCAGGCCACGTGAGGGTGCTTCGGCGGCGGCGGTGGCGGCGGTGGCGGCGGTGGCGGCGGTGGCGCGGGTGGGCGAGGTCATGGGCGGGTCTTCCTGGTGGCGGGCGCGGCCGACTGGTTTCAAAGTGCTACCACGCCACCCTGGCATAATGTGGTTTCAATAAGCAACCGCGCGACTCGCCGATAGGCTGGGCGCCGACCGGTGGAAGGTGGGAGAAGTGCCGAAGCGCACCACGCACGAGGAGTCGACCTGCCCGGTCGCCCGCCCGCTCGACGTCGTCGGCGACGGTTGGACGCTGCTGATCGTCCGCGACGCCTTCGACGGGCTGCGCCGCTTCGGCCAGTTCCAGAAGAACCTGGGCCTCGCCAGGAACATCCTCTCGGCCCGCCTCGCCAACCTGGTCGCCAACGGGGTGTTCGCGCTCGCGCCGGCCGCCGACGGCAGCCCGTACCAGGAGTACGTGCTGACCGAGAAGGGGCGCGCCCTCTTCCCGGTGATCACGGCGCTGCGGCAGTGGGGCGACCAGTGGTTCTTCGCTGAGGGCGAGCCGCGCGCCCGGCTGGTGGAACGCGGGACGGGCGCGCCGATCGAGGCGATGGAGGTCCGTGTGGCCGGCGGCCGGGTGCTGGGGCCCGAGGACGCCGAGGTGCTGCTGCCCTGAGGTGCGCCGCCACCGGCGGCGGATGGGCGGCGGGCGGTGCCGGGGAGTCGGGCGGATCAGCTGGGGGTGGCGCTCCCGGCCGTCGCGGTCTTCGGGGGCTCGGTGGTCGTCGCGGTGGTCGTCGTGGTGGTGCCGTTGGTGGTGTTCGTCGTGGTGGAGCCGGCCGTGGTCGCCGGGGCCTTGGTGCTCGGCGTCTGGGTCGGCGTCTTGGGGGTGGACGACCCCGTGGACGAGCCGGTCGAGGAGCCGGTGGACGCGGACGCGGTGCCGGTCGACCTGGTCGTCCCGGTCGGGGCGCCCGAGGAGGTGGACGACGTTGCCGAGGCGGAGCCCGTCCCGGTCGAGGCGCCCGAGGACGTCGCTCCCGAGGAGGTCGAACCCGAGGTCGTCGCCGAGCCGGACCCGGAGGTCGCCCCGGAGGTCGAGGCGGAGGTCGAGGCGGAGGTCGAGTGCGACGTCGAGGCCGTGCCCGCCGGCGTGGTGGGCGTCATCTTCCCCGGCGGCGGGATGCCGGGCGCCAGCGGCCCCTTGGGCGGTCCGACGTTCCGGTCGACCACGTCGATCCGCCCGGTCAGCCGGGAGAACCAGCCGCCCGTCTCGATGTTCACCAGGATGATCTCGGTCACCGGCTGCGGCGCGGGCACCACGACGACCAGCGTGGTCGGGTGGAAGCCGGCCCATGCCTTCCCGGTGTACTTGGCGTCGCTCACCAGCACCGGCGGCTTCAGCGGGTTGCCGCAGGAGCAGCGCACCCGGGGCACGCCCTGGGCGTCCACCAGGACGGCGGTGCCGGCCTGGAGCGCGGACTGGTACTCGACGACGGCGCCGCTCTTGTAGTTGTGGTTGGTGACCCGGGTGTCCACCCGCAGGTAGGCCGAGGTCAGCGAGCGCAGGTAGGACGGGACGTCGGACTGCTGGACGCCCGCGGCGGAGGCCCAGGCGCGGCCGGCGTCCCCGCTGGAGACCATCCCGATCAGACGCTCGGTGTCGCAGCTGGGCTTGGTCATCGTCCCGCCGTACAGCCCGGCGGAGCTGCCCTCGACGCTGTGGATCACCGCCGGGGAGGCGGCCGTGGACCGGCCGCCCGGCCCGGACTGCGCTGCCTGCCCGGACTGCGGCGCCTGCCCGGACTGCGGCGCCTGGGCAGGGGCGGGGGCGCTCACCCCCTGGGTTTCCACCGATGGGGTGAACGGGTCCGGCCCCGGGTCGGCCGGGGCCTGGAGGGCCACCTCGTTGGCGGCCGGCAGGGTGTCGTGGTGACCACCACCCTGGCTGTTCACGATCAGCACCGTGGCCACCGCGGCCACCGCCAGCGTGCCGGCGGCCAACGCGAGCCCCCGCCCGGAGCGCCACCACGGCGTGTGCGGCCCCCGACCGTCCCCGGAGGGCGGGCCGGGCGGACCAGGCGGCCCGGACGGGGGGCCGGACGGACCGGACGGGCCGGATGCCCCGGACGGCGGCCCGAACCGGCCGCCGCCCGACGGGGGACCGGCCAGCGGGCCGGACGGGGGGCCGTGGGGCGGTTCGCTCGGCGGGCCGGACGGCGGCGGTTGGGAACTCATCGAGGCTCCGTTTCGCAGGCGGCCGACGGACGCGCCGACCCGGGAAGCTCCTGCCACTGGCCTTCATTTCCCCCCGGCTCCCCACCTGCCGCAACAGCAGGTGCGGGGGCCGTCGCCGAGCGTGCCCGCCCGCTGTCGGCCACCCTGGAACGCGAAGCCCGACGCACCGAGGAGGCGCCATGCAGCAGCCCACCACCCGGGTCGCGGGCCCGCCCGGCGCCCTGCGCGGCTGGCTGGACGCGCTGGCTGTGGTGCTGGCCGGGTTCGCCGCCATGGCGGCGGTGGCCGCGCTCGGTCTCTGGCTGGCCGGCGCCGACGACCTCCCGGGCGGCGGCTTCCCGGCCGTGCTGGCCGGGGCGGTGGCGCTGGCCGTCGGCGGATCCGTCCAACTCGACGGTGGGGCTGGGCAGTTCGCCGCGGTGGATGCCGGGATCAGCGCCATGCCGCTGTCCGTCTCGCTGGCCGGCGCGGTGGTGATGGCCGAGGTGTTCCTGCGTCAGCTGCGTTTCCGCGCGGTGGCCGGCGGCGGCGAACTGCTCGGCCGGATCGCCCGCACGGTGGTGATCTGGCTGGTCGCCCTCGCGCTGCTCACCCTCGGCGCCCGGCACACCTTCGACGTCCCGCTCGGCGGCGACCTGGCGCAGACCATCGGCGGCGCGCTCGGGCTCACCCCGGAGGTCGGCTTCCACGCGGATGCCCCGAGCACGGTCGGCATCGGGCTGGCCTGGCTGCTCGTCGTCCTCGCGGGCACCTTCGCGGTGTCCCGGCGGGCGCCGCTGCCGCGCGTTCTGCTGCCCTACCAACTGGCCGTCCGCCCGGCCGCGTTCGCGCTCTGGCTGGTCCTGCTGGCGTACCTGGTGATCGGGCTGGCGGCCGGGGTGCTGACCGCGATCGTGCACGGCAACGCCCGGCAGACCCTGGCCGTGCTGCTGCTCGCCCTGCCCGACCTGGTCTGGCTGGCCTTCGGCGTCGGGCTCGGCGCGCAGTGGCACGGGCGGCTCAGCGGCGCGCTCGGCCTGCCGGTGCCCAGGCCGCTCGCCGAGGTGCTGCGGGCGCCGGACGGGCAGCAGGCCACCATCAGCCTGGGCACCCTCGCCGACCAGGACGCGCGCAGCTGGTGGCTGCTGCCGCTGGCCGCCGTGCTGCTGCTCGCGGCCGGCTTCCTCGCCGCGTACCGCTCGCCGCGCACCGTCCGGCTCTGGCAGCACGCCGTCCGGTTCGCCCTGGCCGGCGCGGTGGCGGTGCTGCTGGTCGGGCTCTGGACCAGGGCGGACGCCGACTACGGGCTGTCGGTGCTCGGCGTCGGCGTCGGCCAGGGCGGCCTCGGCGACCTGATCGGCTCGCTCCTCGGCGGGGCCAACCCGCTGGCCGGCCTCGGTGGCGGCAGCCTCACCCTGCGCCCGGTGCTGTGGACGGCCGTCCCGCTGGCGGCGGGCTGGGGCCTGCTGACCGGCGCGCTGGGCGCCCTGCTGGCCGCCCGCACCGGCCGCCGGGGCGAGGTCTCCAGCGGCGATGTCCCCGGCGGCGAGGTCTCGGGTGGTGAAGTGCCCGGCGGCAAGGAAGTGCCCGGGGCGGGCTGACGGCTGCCGGGCGGTGCGCGCTCAGAACGCCTCGGCGATGAGGATCGCCGCCGCCGGCAGCGCCTGGGCGAGGGCGCCGCGCCAGACCTTCGGCTCCGAGGCGAAGAGGGTGACCCCGCCGGCGACCATGAACGCGGCGACGTAGCTGATCACGGCGCGGCCGGAGGCGGCGTGCCCGGTGTGCAGCAGGACCAGTCCGGCGACCAGGCCGAGCGCCAGGAACAGGTTGTAGAAGCCGACGTTGAAGCGCCACAGTCGGACCTCCGGCGCGTCCGCCGTGCTGCCGGTGAGCAGGAAGCGCACCCGCGGGTGGCCGTACAGGAAGCTCTCCAGCGGCCACGCGAGGAGGTGGACCGCGGCGGCGATCACGGCGAAGACCTGGCTCACGGCGTTCATGGCGGTCGGCTTCCTGGGGTTCGGCTTCCGGGGGGGCGGTGGACGGTACGGCGCTCACCACGGCGGCGGGTGGACGACCGGGGCGGCCCACGCGGGCGGCTCGGGCACGACGGCCGCCGCGGCGAGGCCGGGGACGACCGCCTGGACGACCCGGGTCGGCGGCCCGTTCCCGCTCCCGCTCCACGCCCTTGGTGCGGCGCCGTGGCCGGGCACGACGGCGGTGGCCGCGCGCAGCTCGGCGACGAACTGCAGGCAGCTGGCGTAGCGGTCCTGGGGGGCCTTGGCGAGCGCCCGGGCGACCACCGCCTCGACGGCGGCGGGCAGGTCGGGGCGGTGGTCGCGCAAGGTGGGCGGCGGGTCGTTGAGGTGCGCCCAGAGCAGTGCCACGTCGCTCTCCCGGCGGAACGGCGGGGAGCCCGCGAGCATCTCGAAGACCACGCAGCCGAGGCCGTACTGGTCGCAGCGCCCGTCCAGCGGCCTGCCGGAGATCTGCTCGGGCGCGGCGTAGTCCAGCGTTCCGACGATCTGGCCGACGCTGGTCAGGCCGCTCAGCGAGAGGGACTTCTTGGTGAGGCCGAAGTCCGCCAGGTACAGGTGCTCGGGGTGCTCGCTGTCCGTCCCGGCGGCGACCAGCACGTTGCCGGGCTTGACGTCCCGGTGGACCAGGTCGTGGTCGTGCGCGGCGTCGAGCGCGGAGGCGATCTGCAGGGCCAGTCGGGCGGTCCGCTCGGCGGAGAACGGGCCTCCCCGGTTCATCAGCCCGCGCAGGTCGCCGCCCTCGACGTAGCGCATCGCGATGAACAGGATGCCGTCGTGCTCGCCGGCCTCGAACACCGGGATGATGTGCGGGTGGTCGATCGCGGCGGCGGCCTCGGACTCGTGCATGAAGCGCTGCCGGAACACCTCGTTGCGGGCCAGTTCGGGGGCGAGCAGTTTGACCGCGACGGTCCGGCCGAGCCGCAGGTCCTTGGCCCGGTACACCACGGCCATGCCGCCGCGGCCGATCTCGCGCTCCAGCTGGTAGCCCGCGATCCGGCGCCCGACCATGCCGGCCGGCAGGCCGGGTGCGGGCGGCCGGTCGGGGTGGTCGAGCCGGTCGGGGTGGTCCGGCTGGTCGGCATGGCCGGGGCGGTCGGGGCGGTCTTCGGGCACCCGTTCGGCCGGCTGGGCCGCGGGTTGGGCGGCCGGCCGGTCGAGGGGGCGTTCGGGAGGTCGTTCGGCCGGGGTCACGGCGCGCCCGGCCGGGTGGGGGCGTACGGACCGGGCGCGGGCCCCGGCGGGGCGGCGGGGGCGGAGGGCGGTGTGGGCGACGGCCCGGGCACCGGCCGGTCGGTGGCCGCGTACGTCTGGAGCTGGAGCCCGTCGCAGTAGCACCAGCGGTCGCGCACCGCGTCGAACACCCAGAGAGCCTCGGCGTCGACGACCAGGCCGATCCGCAGGCCACGGGTCCGCTCCCGGAAGGCCTCCAGGTCCAGGGCGCCCGCCGCGAGGTCCTCCAGCAGGGCGCGGTAGCGGGCCACCGCGGCCTCGGCCTCCACGAGCGCCGGGCGCGGGTCCGCCGTCCGGGTGGGCGGGCCCCCGGCGGTGGGCGGCGGCTCCGGGAGGGCGACCAGCAGGCGGCCGTCGACCCAGGCCGTCCAGCCGTTGGAGCAGAGGATCTGCGCCCAGTCGCCCTGCCGGGCGACCACCCGCACCGGCAGCAGCGCGTCCAGCCGGGTGGCGGGCCGGGCCGGGTCCGGGGCCGCCCAGGTGGCCATCCCGGCCGGTGGGGCGACGTGGGTGGGGCGGAACGCGAACTCGTCCATGGGCGGCTACATTTCCTCCGCCGCGCGAGCCCGCGGCTGCGCGCGGTCATAGCGATGGGACTCGCACCACAGGTCGCTTCCCACTGTACCGGCGCTGGTCGGCCGGGGCCCGGGGCCGCTGTTCGGGACTCAGCGCCGCATGATCGCGGGCTCGTGCCGCCGCAGCAGGGCCAGCACCAGCAGCCCGTACGCGACCGCGAGGCCGGGCAGCACCGCGATGTCGAGCAGCCAGCCGGCGCGCTCGTGGCGGAACATCGGGTCGGCGGTGATCGAGCTCGGGAAGATGCCGTGCAGCTCGACGGTGCGGGCCATCGCGGCCATGCCCCAGCGGGACGGGATCAGCCAGGCGAACTGCTCCAGCCCGGGCACGCCGTGCAGCTTGAGCATCAGGCCGCTGAAGACGATCTGCACCACCGAGAGGAGCACCAGCAGCGGCATGGTGGCCTCCTCCTTGTCCACGATCGCCGAGACCACCAGGCCGAGCATCATCGCCGAGAACGCCAGCAGCGCGACCGCGATGATCAGTTCGGGCAGCTGCGGCATCACCACCCCGGTCGGCACCGCCCAGGAGAGGTCCACCCCGGCCAGGCCGACCACGGTCAGCACGACGGCCTGGGCGGCCGTGACCGTGCCGAGCACCACCACCTTGGAGACCAGGTACGCGGATCTGGACAGTCCGACCACGCGTTCCCGGCGGTAGATCGCCCGCTCCTTGACCACCTCGCGCACCGAGTTGGCGGCGCCGGTCAGCAGGCCGCCGATGCACAGCGTGAGCAGGCAGTTCACGGCGTTGTCCGGGGTGAGCCGGGAGCCGGCCATCACCCGGCACATCAGGCCGATCACGAAGGGCAGCACCACCATGATGGTCAGGAACAGCCGGTCGGCGGCGAGCACCGCGGTGTACCGGCGTACCAGGGTGCCCAGCTGGGAGAACCAGCCCTGCGGCTTCTCCCAGCCGATCGGGTCCCGCCCGGCCACCGGTGCCCGCGCCGGCTCCGCTGCCGGCCCCGCTGCCCCCGGCGCTCCCGGTGCCGCGGCCGGAGTCAGGGACACCGCCTCGGCGGCGACGTACCGCTCGTACTGCGGGGAGGTGCGGAAGCGGCGCTGCCAGGCCTCGTGGTCCTCGTTCTCGAAGGCCTCGAAGGCCTCCGGCCACTCCGCGAAGCCGAAGAACGCCAGTGCCTCGCCCGGCGGGCCGTAGTAGGCCGTCCGGCCGCCGGGGGCGAGCACCAGCAGGCGGTCGCACACGTTCAGGCTCAGCACGCTGTGCGTCACCACGACCACCGTCCGGCCGTCGTCGGCCAGCCCGCGCAGCATGTGCATCACCGAGCGCTCCATGCCCGGATCCAGACCGGAGGTCGGCTCGTCGAGGAACAGCAGCGAGGGCTTGGTGAGCAGCTCCAGCGCGACGCTGACCCGCTTGCGCTGGCCTCCGGAGAGGCTGCCGATCACCTGGTCGGCCCGGCCGGCCAGACCCAGCTCGTGGACCACCTCGACGACCCGGGCCTCCCGCTCGTGCTTCGCGGTGTCGCCGGGGAAGCGCAGCTCGGCGGCGTAGCCGAGCGCGCGGCGGACGGTGAGCTGGGTGTGCAGGATGTCGTCCTGCGGCACCAGGCCGATCCGGCGGCGCAGTTCGGCGTAGTCGCGGTAGAGGTCGCGCCCGTCGTACAGCACGGTGCCCTCGTCGGCGGGGCGCAGCCCGGTGAGTGCGTTGAGCAGGGTGGACTTGCCGGCGCCGCTCGGGCCGGCCACCGCCAGCAGCGCCTTCTCGGCGAGCGGGAAGCTCACGTCGTCCAGCAGCACCCGGTGGTCGGACCCGACCCGGACCACCAGGTGCCGCACGTCCAGGGAGATCTCGCCGGTGTCGGTGTACTCGACCAGGTGGTCGTCGGCGAGGCAGAGCGCGGAGTGGCCGATGCCGACGATGTCGGCCGGGCCGACCGCTGCCCGCTGCACCGGGCGGCCGTTGTGGTAGGTGCCGTTGTGGCTGTCCAGGTCGACGATCTCGTGGCCGCCGCCGGGCAGTTCGCGCAGTTCGGCGTGGTGGCGGGAGACCACGAGGTCGTCCAGGACCAGGTCGTTGTCGTGCGAGCGGCCGATCCGGACCGTGCGGCCGGGCAGCTGGAGCACCGAGCTGGGGCTGCGGAAGGTGCCGGAGGCCTGCGGGGCGAGCAGGGAGGGCCGTTCGCCGGGGTCGGGGCGGGGCAGGCCGGCGAAGGTCGCGGACGGGCCGTCGGCCGGGTCGCCGAAGCGCAGCCGGGTGCCGGGGCCGATGTCCTCGCGGTCGACCCGGCGGCCCTGGTCGTAGGTGCCGTTGGTGCTGCCGGCGTCCTCCAGCAGCCAGTGCCCGTCGGTGGCCCGCAGCACGGCGTGGTGCCAGGAGACCCGGGGGTCGTCCAGGACGACCTCGCTGGTCGGGTCGCGGCCGAGGTGGTAGGCCAGGGCCGGGTCGATCAGCAGCGACCCGGTGTCGGTGACCAGGACGAGGGGCGGCGCGGTGGGTGCGCCCGGGCGCTCTCCCATGCTGGGCATTCTATCGCCGCAGCAGTCCAGCGGCCTTTCCGGATCCCGGGATTGGACTGGACCACTGTGACGGCGCGGCACTATCGTTCGGCGTGCCCGCACGCCACCCGCCGAACAATCGGGGACGGAACGCATGAGTAGTTGGCCGGTGTTGCGAAGATCCCGGACTGTCAGGGCCGGCCGTGCCCCCGGAACGGTGCTGCACTGCGGCCTGATGGACACCATGCTGGCGGACCTCGCCGTCTCGGTCGTGCTCTACTTCGACCAGGCGCTGGACGAGGACCGGCTGGCCGCCGGGCTGGCCCGCGCGCTCGACCGGGTGCCGGTGTTCGCCGGGCGGCTGCGCACCGGCGGGGGAGGCGCCCTCGAAGCGGTCTGCGACGACTCCGGCGTCCCGCTGGACGTCTACACCGTGGACGGCACGCTCGCCGAGGCGATGGGCCGGGTGACGGCCGCCGGCTCCGAACTGGTCGATCCGGTGGACGCCCCGGCCGCGCGCGGTGGCGGCGTACCACTGCTCACCGTCCGGGTCACCCGCACCGGAGACGGCGGGACGGTGCTGGGCTGCTCCTGGCACCACGCGATCGGCGATCTGCACAGCTTCATGCTGCTGCTGCGGATCTGGTCGGCGGCGGTCGAGGACGAGGAGCTGCCGGAGGCCGAACTGGTCGAGGATCAGGACGAGTTGCTGGACCGGGTGCTCCCCGCCGAGGACTGCGGACGGCCCGGCTTCCGGGTGCCCTCGACGGCGCAGGCGCAGCTGCTGGCCCGCGAGGTGGCGGTCGGTCCGCGGGCCAACCGGACCGTCCAGATCTACTTCGGTGACGCCGAAGTCGAGCGGATGCGCGCGGAGTTCAGTGCGACGGTCGGCCGACGGCTCTCCTCCGGTGACGTGCTCTGCGCCCATGTCGTCAGCACCATAAGGGAGTTGGATGGCGACGAGGCGGAGCGCTGGCTGACCGTACCGGTCAACGCCCGGCGCTGGCTCGGACTTTCACCCGCCCTGGTGGGCAACCTGCTGGGCGACGTCCACGTGTCGCACCGGCCCGAGGACGGCCCGGCGGCGCTCGCGGGCGCGCTGCGGGCGGCGGTCGAGGAGTTCCCGGCCGCCCACCTCAACCTGCGTTCCAATCTCGGCTTCCTGGCCTCGCTCGGCCGCTCCCGGTTGCGGGACTGCGTGCCGCTGGGCTTCGACCCGCAGGAGCGCCGGTTCAGCTTCTCGAACTGGAGCCGGTTCGGGGCCTATCGGGTGAGCTTCCAGGGGCACCGGCCGGTGTTCTTCAGTCCGGCCGCCAACTATCCGCTTCCCTGGGTGAGTTGGACGGTCGAGGGGTTCGGCGGCACCGGATGCCTGACCACCGTGGTGCTGCCGGCCCGGCTCGCCGCCCGGGTGCGGGGGGCGGAGGGCCGGGCCGCGCTGCACCGCTTCCGGAGGGCGGCGGACGAACTGCCCGCGTCGGCCGCCGCCGTCCCGAAGGTGATCTGAGCCGTACCGCACGTGGCGTGAGTCGTACCGCGACGCGCGGGGTGAGCCGCGGGGTGAGCCGCGCCTGGGCCGCGCCTGGGCCGCGCTACGCGAAGGCGGCCTCGATCGCCGTCCACAGCTGTACCCGGGCGCGCAGCGCGGTGCGGACGGTCTCGGCGCACTCGTCCCACTTGGCCTGGTCGTCGCCGCACAGGTCGATCAGCATCTGCATCGCCATCGGGGTGTGCTGCTCGCCGTCGACCTCGATGTGCCGGGCCAGGTAGTCCTTGAAGACGGTGAGCACGCCGTCCGGGTCGTCGATGCCGACCACCTGCGCGAACATGTCCGGGATCAGGTCCTCGCGGCCGAAGGCGAAGGCGGCGGCCCGGCAGTGCACCGGCGCGTTCTCGATGATCGACCAGGTGGTGCCGGTGAAGTCGACGGCGGCCTGCGGCACCGCGGCGGCCTTCAGCGCCTGCGGGACGGCGGTGCCGGTGCCCAGCAGCCCCAGGAACTCCTCCACCGGGCCCGGGTCGGCGCCGGCCTGCCGCATGCCCTCGACGTACAGCTCGAAGTGGCTGGTGTAGCCCTCCCCGAGTTCGTCGCTCTCCTCGACCAGCACGATCTCGTTGATCAGCCGGCGGCTGGCGGTCGGCCCGCTCGGGACCCACGGGACCTCGACGCTGGTGAGGTCGCGTTGCAGGCTCTTCAGCAGCGACATGAAGTCCCAGACCGCGAAGACGTGGCTGTCCAGGAAGGTGCGGACGCGCCCGATGCTGGTCAGCCCGCCGTAGACGCTGTGGCCGACCACCTCGCGGCGCAGCGGGTCGATGGCCTGCTGGAGGCTGGTCAGGCCGGGGTGCGAACGGTCCCAGTGGTAGCGGTTGGTGGACAAGGCGGCTCCTTCTGCTCAGGGGTGCTTGAGGACGGCGTGCAGGGCATGGCGCAGTTGCTCGCGGCCGGGCTGGAGGGCGCGGTCGAGGGCGGGGGCGAACGGCAGGACGGCGCCGTCGGGGCGGGTGACCCGGCGGGGCGGGGCGATCAGGCGCATCTCCTCGGAGGCGGTGGCCAGCACCTCCGCGGCGAAGCCGCAGCTGCGGTTGGAGTCGTCGAAGACGACCAGCCGGCCGGTGCGTTCCAGCGAGGCTGCGAGCGCGGCCCAATCTAGGGGGTACAGCGTGCGGGGGTCGAGGACTTCGACCGAGATGTCCTCGGCGACCTCGTCCGCCACGGCGAGCGCGTCGTGCACCAGGTGTCCGACGGCGACCACGGTGACGTCGGTGCCGGGGCGGTGGATCCGGGCCCGGCCGAGCGGGATCGGCGCGAGGTCCCAGGTGACGGTCTCGCGCACCGGGAGGGCGGCGGCGGGCGCGAACACCACGACCGGGTCCGGGTCGCGGATCGCCGAGCGCAGCAGCCCGTAGGCGTCGGTCGGGGTGGCGGGCACCACGGTCTTCACCCCGGCGTGCGCGAACAGGCTGTACGGGTGGTCGGAGTGCTGCCCGGCCCAGCCGTCCCGGGAGCCCGATCCGGGCACCAGGCAGGTCAGCGGGACGCTCGCCTGCCCGCCGGTCATCAGCGAGAACTTGTGTGCCTGGTTGACGAGTTGCTCGAAGACCAGGAACAGCAGCGAGGGGATCTGGAACTCCAGCACCGGGCGCCGCCCGGTGAGCGCCGCGCCGATCGCCATGGCGGTGAAGGCCTGCTCGGACAGCGGGGTGTCGACGATCCGCTCGGGCCCGAAGCGGTCCAGCAGGCCGAGCGTCGGGCCGGCCATCCCGGCGCCGATGTCCTCGCCGAAGACGCAGACCGCCGGGTCGTCGGCGAGTTCGTCGGCGATCGCCCGGTTGAGGGCCTTGGTGTACGAGAGCCTGGTCATGCCACCGCCCCGGCCCGGGGCCGCAGGCCGTCGGCGTACAGGTGGTCCAACGCGCCGGCCGGGTCGGGGTGTTCGGAGGCGAGGGCGAACTCCTCGGCGGCGGCGAGCTGGCGGGCCACCGCGTCGTCGAGTTCGGCGACGGCGGGCTGCTCCAGCTGGGCGGCGGCCCGGGGGAGCGGGTCGCGGGCGCGCCAGGCCTCGACCTCCTCGGGGGTGCGGTAGTGCAGCTTCATCCGGCGTTCCATGGTGTGGTGGCCCTCGTAGCGGTAGGTGCGGCATTCCAGGAAGCCGGGGCCGCCGCCGGACCGGGCCCGCTCCACCGCGCGCAGGGCGGCGGCGCGGACGGCCTCGGTGTCCATGCCGTCCACCTCCTCGGCGGGGATGCCGAAGGCGGCGGCCCGCCCGGTCGCGCTGCCCGCGACCGCGGTGGCGGCGGGCAGGGTGGTGGCGTAGCCGTTGTTCTCGCAGACGAACACCACCGGCAGGCGCCACATCGCGGCGAGGTTGAACGACTCCAGCAGCACGCCCTGGTTGAGCGCGCCGTCGCCGAAGAAGGCCACGGCCACCCGGCCGTCCCCGGCCTGGCGGGCGGTCCAGGCGGCGCCGACCGCGATCGGGGCGCCGGCGCCGACGATGCCGTTGGCGCCGAGGATGCCGAGCGAGAGGTCGGCGGCGTGCATCGAGCCGCCCCGGCCGCCGTTCAACCCGTCGACGCGGCCCGCGAGTTCGGCGAGCAGCCGGTGCGGTGCGGCGCCCCGGGCGAGCACGTGGCCGTGGCCGCGGTGGGTGCTGGTGAGCCGGTCGGCGGGGCCGAGCGCCGAGCAGACGCCGACCGCGACGGCCTCCTGCCCGATGTACGGGTGGATGCCGCCGGGGATCGCGCCGGCCTTCACCAGGCCGAGCGCCAGCTCCTCGAAGCCGCGGATCAGCCGCAGCATCCGGTAGCGCTCGGCCGGCGTGTCCAGCGGCGCGCTGCCGGGGGCCGCGCTGCCGGGGGGCAGGGTCGCCGGGGGAGCCGTCACCGGGCCCCCCGCCAGATGGTCGGGCAGAACTGCGGGTCGGCGTAGTCGGGCCGGCCGTCGGCGGTGCGGCGCACCAGCACGTCGTGGTTGTACACCACCGGGCCGCCGTCCGCCCGGGTGTGGCGGCGGTACTCGTTGGCGCCGTCCTGGAGGTGCAGCGAGACGGCCCGGCGGGGGAAGGAGGCCAGGTTGGGGCCGCTGCCGTGGTAGGTGCGGCAGTGGTGGAAGGACATGTGGCCGCGCGGGATGTGCATCGGGACGGTGCGCACCTGCTGCCCGTTGTGGGCGGCGTTGGCGGCCAGGATGTCGTCGAGTTGGGTGCGGTCGCGGTCGGCGAAGTGGCGGGTGGAGTCCTCGCCGGAGTCCAGCTCCCGCCAGCGGTGGCTGCCGTCCACCATGGTGATGGTGCCGTTCTCCTCGCGGCAGTCGTGGAACGGGATGAACGCGGTGAGCATCTCCTCCGAGGTGGAGGTCTGCCAGTAGTGCTTGTCGAAGTGCCAGGGCACCTGGTTGCTCGGCTCCCCGGGCACCGGCGGCTTGTAGATCAGGGTCGCCTGGAACACCCGGATCTCCTCGGCGCCGGCCAGCAGGGCGGCCACCGCGCCGATCAGCGGCTTGCGCAGGATCGCGCCGATGGCGTCGCTCTCGTAGTGCACGTAGTCGTTGTGCCGCTGGATCGGGCCCTGCGAGGGATCCCAGGCGGCCAGGCGCGGTGGGCGGGCGGGCAGTTCGCGGTCGCGGTGGCCGCCGTAGTAGAGCTCGGTGGCGGCCTGGAGGGTGTCCAGTTCCTCGTCGCTGAACAGCTTCCGGGACAGGTACCAGCCGTGCTCGCGGTAGTGGGCCACCTCCTCGGGCGTGGGCAGCAGGGCGTGTTCGGCCTCGCTGAGGCGGAACTCGACGGCGGTGGTCATGGGGTGTGCCCCTTCTTGAGGTGTGGGCGGCGGTCAGACGGCGGCGTCGGAGCTCTGCCGCTCGACGGCCTCGTACAGGGCCTTGATGTTCGCGGTGCCGAAGGTGCCGGCGCCCTGGCGCTCGATCAGCTCCAGGAAGTACGTCCGCCGGGGGTGGGTGGAGCGGACGAAGATCTGGAACAGCTGGCCGCCGTGGTCCTGGTCGACGAGCACGTGCAGGTCTCGCAGGGTCTCCACCGGGATCGCCGTCTCGCCGAACCGCTCGGCCAGGGCGTCGAAGTAGGTGCCCGGGGTGCTCAGGAACTCCACGCCGTTGGCCCGGGCGGTGCGGACGGCGGTGGCGATGTCGCCGGTGCGGAAGGCCAGGTGCTGCACTCCGGCGCCGTCGTGGGAGGCCAGGAACTCGTCGATCTGGCCGGGCCGCCGGGTGGTGTCCGGCTCGATCAGGGTGAAGGTGACCTCGCCGGAGGCGCTCTGCACCACGCTGGAGTCCATGGCCTGCCGGCCGACTTCGATGTACTCGCCGAAGATCCGGTGGAAGCCGAGCGCGGCCTCGCAGAACCGTACGGCGTCGGCGAGTTCGCCGGCCGGGACGCAGATCGCGACGTGGTCCAGGGCGTCCAGCAGGCCCGGCTCGTCGGCGGGTTCCGCCGGGCGCGGCGGTACGAACCTCAGGGCGGTGTCGCCGAAGCCGGCGATCAGCCGGCCGGCCCGGTCCAGCACGCGGGCGCCGTGCCGCTCGGCGCGCTCCAGCGCGGCCTGCGGGTCGGTGCAGGCGAGGGCGAGGGCGGCGACGCCGTCCCCGTGCCGGGCGACGAAGCCGGCCACCGGGTGGTCGGGGTCGGCGGCGGAGGCCAGGTGCATCCGGATCGAGCCCTGGCGCAGCCGGATGGTGCGGGCGCCGTCCGGTGCGGTCTCCGGGGCGTCGGCGGCGAAGCCGAAGTCGGCGCAGAGCCCGGCCGCGGTCTTGTCGGCGTCCGCGCAGTGGAACTCGACGTGGGTGATGGACTGGATGGACAACGGGATCTCCCCCGGAGGGATGGAAGGGCGTGGATCGGCGCGCTACTTGGCGGCCCGGGTGGACGCCGGGCCGAGGATCAGGCTGAGGTTGTGGCCGCCGAAGGCGAAGGCGTTGCTCAGCGCGGCGCGCACCGGTGCGGACCGGGCCCCACCCCGGACGTGGTCCAGGTCGCAGGCCGGGTCGGGGTCGGTCAGGTTGAGTGTCGGCGGCAGCGTCCCCCTCGCCACCGCCAGGGCGGTCACCGCCGCCTCCAACGCGCCCGCGGCGCCGAGGAGATGGCCGGTGGCACCCTTGGTGGAGCTGACCGCGGGCGGGTGCGCGCCGAAGACGGCGCGCAGGGCAGCGGTCTCGGCCACGTCACCGAGCTTGGTGCCGGTGCCGTGGGCGTTCACGTAGTCGATGTCGCCCGGTGCCAGGCCGGCGTTGGCGAGCGCGGAGCGCATCGCGTCGGCGGCGCCGGAGCCGTCGGGGCGGGGCATGGTCGGGTGGTGGGCGTCGGTCGAGGCGCCCCAGCCGATGACGTCCGCGTACCCGGCGGCGCCGCGGGCGTCGGCGTGGTCGGCGCGTTCCAGGACGAGGACGGCGCTGCCCTCGCCGAGCACGAAGCCGTTGCGGCGGGTGTCGAAGGGTCGGCTCGCCTGCTCCGGATCCTCCCAACCCTGCGCAAGCGCACGGGCGTTGGTGAAGGCGGCGGCGATGGTCGGGTGCAGCGAGGACTCGGTGCCGCCGCACACCACCACGTCCGCGTCGCCGGAGCGGATCAGCCGCAGCCCCTCGGCGACGGCCTGGGCACCGGCCGCGCAGGCCGTCACCACGGCCGAACTGTAGCCGCGGATGCCGTGTTTGATGGCGATCCGGGCGGTGGCCATGTTGGAGAGCATGCCCGGCAGCAGGTACGGGCTGACGCCGGGGCGGCCGCGTTCCAGCCGGCGGTGCGACTGCTGCTCGAAGGTCTCCAGTCCGCCGCCGCCGGTGGCCAGCACCACGGCGGTGCGGTGCGGGTCGGCGTCCCGGCCGACGACCAGGCCGGCGTCGGCGAGCGCGTCGTCGGCGGCGGCCAGGGCGAGCAGCACGAAGCGGTCCACGCAGCGGGTCTCGGTGGGCGGCAGCACCTCGCGGCCGTCCACGGCGGGGGCGATCCCGGCGGCGGGCAGCCAGCCGTGCGCGGCGTGGCCCTCGGGGACGGCGGTCAGTCCGGAGCGCCCGGCGTTGAGCGCGTCGAACACCTCGGCGGGCTTGCGGCCGAGCGGCGAGACCAGGCCGAGGCCGGTGACGACGGCGCCCTCGCGGCGGGTCATCGGGCACCGGCCGCGGCGTCGAGGTAGCGCTGGCGCAGCAGTACCTTGCGGACCTTGCCGGTGGGGCCGAGCGGGATGTCGTCCCCGGAGACGACCAGCACCTGGCGTACGGTCGCGGCGGCGGCCTCGTCCAGGGCGGCGATGACGTCCTTGGTCCGGTCGGCGGTCGGGTCGGCGTCGGCGGTGAGGATCAGCAGCACGTCGGTGACCACGCGCTCGCCGTCCCGCACGGCGACCACCGTGCAGTCCGCCACGTCCGGGCGGGCGGCCAGCACCCGCTCCTCCGACATGGCGGTGAACAGCCGCTTGCCGTCGCCGAGTTCGACCGAGTCGACGGCCCGGTCGACGTGGTAGTAGTAGCCCTCCCCGTCCCGGTACATCAGGTCGCCGGTGAGGAAGCGGCCGCGGATCCGGGTGCGGAAGGTGGTGGCCGAGTCGTTCCAGTAGCCGAGTGCCAGGGTCGGTGAGGAGGTGGCGAGTTCGCCGACCTCGCCGGGGCCGAGCGGCTCGCCGTCCGGGCCGACCACCTCGCAGTCGACGAAGGCGTGCGGGCGCCCGACGCAGCGCCCGTAGCGCTCGGTGCCGGGGCCGTGGGTGATGAAGAAGTGCGAGTGGCCCATCTCGGTGGAGCCCAGGCCGTCGACGAACAGCGAGCCCGGCGTCCGGGTGCGGCCCGCGCGGGTGACGGACTCCCGGCTGCCGGTGGCGATCAGGCGGCGGATGTGCACCTCGTGCGCGCAGTCGCCGGTGTTCCACCACAGGGCGACGGTGGCGAGGTCCCGGGCGGCGAGGTCGTGGTGGGCGAGTTCGGCCCAGGTGGCGGCGAAGCCGATCACCCCGGTGGGCCGCCACTGCTCGATCGCGTCCAGCACCCCGGCGCCGGACTGCCGTGACAGCACGGCGAGTTCGGTGTGCGAGCTGAGCGCCAGGTTGAGCGCGATCAGGGTGGCGGCGTGCGGCGCGGGCAGTGCGCTGAGCATCCGGTCCTGGCCCTGCGGGCGGGGCAGCCGCAGCCGGTGGCGGATCGCCGCGTACAGGCTCGCGTGCGAGTGGACGACGGCCTTGGGCATTCCGGTGGTGCCGGAGGAGTGGGTGATCGCCACCGGGTCGCCGGACCAGTGCCGGTACGGCTCGGGGGCGGCGTCCGGGTCGCCCGCGCCGAGGGTGGAGATCTCGGGCAGCAGCGGCGCGCCGGGGTCGTGGCCGGCCAGCGCGGCCAGGTGGGCCGGGTCGGCGAGGACGCCGACGGCGCCGAGTCGGGCGATGTAGCGGGCGGCCCGCTCGCCGTCCACGTTGGGGTTGAGCAGCGCGGGGATGGCGCCGAGCCGGGTCAGGGCGAGGAAGGCGAGCACGTGGTCGGCGGCGTCGCTCGCGAAGACCACCACCGGGTCGCGCCGGGTGATGCCGAGGGCGTGCAGGGCGGCGGCGCGGGCCCGGACGGCGCGGTCGAGTTCGCGCAGGGTGAGCGGTTGCCAGGCGGGGTGGTCGTCCACCGGGGTGTCGAAGGTCAGCAGCGGTTCGTCGAGGCCGAGGCCGAGTGCGAGCCGGGCGGTCAGGACGTTGCCGGCGCCCACGTCGGGGTCGTCCGCGATCAGGCTGCGGACACTGCGGATGGTCACGGGGTGGATCCCTCCCTCGGGGCCGGAGACGGCCCGGGCGGCTGATCGGTTGGCGTGGGTCGGGCGGCCGCGCGGGCGGCGAAGGGTGTCGGCGGGTGTCGGTGGGCTGTCGGCGGGTGCGACGGGGCCTGGGTGGGTGACGGGGCCGGGTGCTGGTCTGCCGGGTGCGGCTGCTTCAGTCGTCGGGCCTCGTTCGTGGGTACGGCCGGCGGTGGCCGGACGGTTCAGCCGGTGGTGACTGAGGCGGTGACTCGGCCGATGACCGGGACGTCAGCCGGTGACCAGGACGGCCACCGCGTGTCCGGCGGCCTCGCCCGGTCCGTCGTCGCCCGGTTCGGCGTCGCCCGGTTCGGCGGCGATGACCAGCACCTGGTCGGCGTCGCCGTCCGCGAGGAGCAGCGCCGCGAGGTCGAGCGCGTCCGAGGGCACCTGCCCGGGGACGGCGCGGGCCGGGCTGATCGCCACGACGGGGCCGGTCAGGCCCCAGCGGGCGGCGATGTGCCCGAGGACGGCGTTGGGGTTGGACTGGAAGAACAACAGGGGTGCGGGGCGCCGTCCGGGTTCGGCGCTCCGGTCGATGGCCCGCGCGGTGGCGCGGTCGCCGCCGGCGCTGGCCAGCAGCAGTGCGGTTCGCCCGGGGGCGGGCGGGGCGCCGTGGTGGGCGCGCAGGCAGCGGTCGGCGGTGTCGGCGACCAGCGGGTTGAAGCCGGAGGCGGCGAAGCCGGGCAGCGGTGGCGGCGGGCCGGCCAGGTCGGGGTCGGCCGAGCCGGGGTCGGGTCGGCGGGCCTCGGCGAGGACCCGCAGCCGGGCGGCGGCCGGCGCGGGTGCGGCGAAGTTCGTGGCGTCGGGGTCTGTGGCGTCGGTGGTCATGGTGTGGGTGCCGGGGTACGGGGTCGGCGCCGTCGAACGGCGGGCGGGGGCCGGTGGCCGGTCATGCGGGGGCCACCAGCAGGGCGGTGTTGGCGCCGCCGAAGGCGGAGTTGAGGCTGAGTGCGTAGCGGGGGCGGGCGGCGCGGGGGCCGTCGAGGACGAGGTCCAGGCCGACGTCCGGGTCCGGGCCGAGCCAGCCGGCGTTGACCGGGAGCAGGCCGGTGCCCAACGCGCCGATGGTGACGGCGAGTTCGAGCAGGGCGGAGGCTTCCAGGGCGTGCCCGTGGACGGATTTGCTGGAGCTGACCGGGAGTTCGGCGGTGTGCGCGCCGAAGACCCGGCGCAGCGCGCTCGCCTCGGCCTGGTCGGCGAGGGTGGAGCCGGTGCCGTTGGCGTTGACGTAGCCGACTTCGGCCGGGGCGACGCCGGCGCGGGTGAGCGCGGCCTCGACGGCCCGGGCGACTCCGGCGCCGTCCGGTTCGGGGCGGCACACGTGGTGGGCGTCCCCGGCGCGGCCCCAGCCGGCCAGCCGGGCGAGGGCGGTGGCGCCGCGCCGTTCGGCGGCCGGGGCGGCCTCGACCAGCACGGCGGCGACCGCGTCGCCGAGCAGGGTGCCCGTGCGGCCGGTGCTGAACGGGCGCAGCTCGCCGTCCCGGGCCAGCGCGCGGCCGGCGTCGAAGACGGCGAACACGCCCGGCTCGACCAGGTGCCCGGCCGCGACCAGGACCCGCTCGTGCCGCCCGGTGGCGACCAGCGCCGCGGCGTCCGCGACGGCGGTCGCGGCTGCCACACAGGCGCCGGTGTACACCCGGGTGACGCCCGCGGTGCCCCAGGCGGCGCGGACGCCGGCGGCCACCGCGTCGGCGGTGCCCCTGGTCCGTTCGTCGCTGTGCAGGGCGAGCAGGACGGGCGTGTCCGCGCCGTCGGCGGCGGTCAGTCCGGCCTGGCGGCAGGCCTGCCCGACGGCGTCGAGCACCGCGCGGGCCAGCGGGAAGGTGTGCGCGAGCGGCACGTCGTCGGGCAGCAGGGCGGCCCGGGTGGCGCGGCGGGCGCTCACGTCGAAGCGGGTGACGGGGCCGAAGGCGGTCTTGCCGTGGGCGGCGGCCTCGGTCAGCGGGCCGAGTCCGCGCCCGGCGGCGCTGAGCACGCCGAGCCCGGTGACCACCGGCCGGCCGCGCGGCCGGTGTGCGGAGGGCGCGCCGGTGGTCATGGCCGGGCGCCCACACGTTCGGCCAGGACGGCCGAACGCAGCAGCTCGGTGGCGTCGTCGACCGTCCGGACGGCGCCGAAGCGGTCGTCGTCGAGGTCCACCTGGATGCCGTAGCGCTGCTCGAACTCGGCTATGAGCCAGGTGAGTTCGAGCGATCCGAGGTCGTCGGGCACGGTGTCGGCGGCGCGCTGCCCGAACGCCGCCAGCATCGCGCGGACCTCGGCCCGGTCGGGGAGGGCGGAGCCGCTCACGCCGGGCTGCCGGCGGTGGCGGTGGCAGCGGCGGCGGTGGTGCTGGCGGCGATCCGCTTGACGACGTCGGCGGTGAACTCGTCGAGCGTCATCAGCGCGGTGGTCTCCATCTCGTCGAGGTCGAACTTGATCCCGAACTCGTCCTCGACCTGCACCGACAGCTCGGCCAGCGCGAGCGATTCGAGGTCCAGCCCGGCCGGGCCGAGGTCGGTGTCCCCGGTGACCTCGGAGACGTCGTACTGCATCTCGGTGAGCGAGGCGAGGACGAACTCGCGGACGCGGTCCTGCATGGTGTGGCTCCTTGTCGGGGTGCGTGCGGTGGATCAGAGCGCGGCGGCCGTGGCGGTGCTGCGCAGGGCGGCCGGGTCGCGCAGGAGTTTTCCGGTGGCGGTACGGGGGAGTCGGGGCAGCAGGGCGAGCCGTCGCGGCCGCTTGTAGGCGGCGAGCCGGCGGGCCAGCCCGTCCTGGACGAGGGCGAGGTCGGCGTCGGGTTCGGTGGCGAGGTAGGCCTCGATCGCGCCGTCCTCGAAGACCACGACGGCCTCGCGGACCTCGGGCAGCGCGGTGAGCGTCTGCTCGACCTCGGTGAGGTCGACCTTGAGGCCGCCGATCGAGACCTGCGAGTCCAGGCGGCCGAGGACGGTGACCAGGCCGGTGGCCGGGTCGAGTTCGGCCGCGTCGCGGGTGTGCAGCCAGCCGTCCGACCAGCGGGTCGGGTCGTCCAGCCCCGGGTAGGGCGAGGATTCCGCGCCGATTCGCAGTTCGCCCGCGACCAGCCGCAGCCGCATCCCGTGGACGGGCTGCTTGGCCGGGTGGAGCGTGCCGGACAGGTCGGTGGCGATGACCCCGGTCTCGGTCATCCCGTACATGGTGCCGAGCGGGACGCCGTAGCGGTCGGCGAACAGCGCGGGCAGGCCCGGGCGGACCAGCTCGCCGGCCACGATCATCCGCCGCAGCCCCGGCAGCGCCGGGGGAGCGACGGCGCCGGCCAGCAGTTCGGCGTGGAAGGGCACTCCGATGACGGTGGTCGGCCGGTCGCCGGCGGCGACCGCGGCGAGGATGCCCGCCGCCGTCATCCGCTCGGGCACGGTGAGCGAGGCCCGGGCGTGCAGACTGTTGAGCAGTCCGCCGACCAGGCCGAGCACGTGCACCACGGAGGACAGCAGGACGACCCGCTCGCCCTCGCCGGGGAACTCCACCAGCCTGTGGTAGCAGTCGAGTTCGCGGAGCAGGTCGGAGGCCGTGCGGGCGATGACCTTGGCCGGGCCGGTGGACCCGGAGCTGAGCTGGATCAGCGCGTGCCCGGTGCGGGCCGGGCGCCCTTCCGGCAGCCGGACGGCCACCGGCTCGACCTCGGAGAAGCCGCGCAGGGCCGCCGCGGGTCGGTGGGCGGAGCCTACCAGGACCTGCGGGGCCAGCCGCGCCACCGCCGCGTCGACCTCGTGGTCCGTCAATCGGTGGTCGAGCAGCGCCACTTGGGCGCCGAGCCGCCAGCACGCCAGCAGCACCGTGACGAACGCCACCGAGGGCGGCAGCCGTAGCGCGGCCGTGCCGCCGGGGCCGAGTCCGGCCGCGGCGAGGTGCGCGGCCTGTTCGTCGACCAGGGCGCGCAGGGCGTCCCGGTCGAGTGGTACGCCGAGATGCAGGCACTCCTCGCCTCCAGGACCGGCCAGCAACAGCCGGTCGACCCAGGCGTCCGGGGCGTCGGCGTGCGGCGGTGAGGAAGGCGGAAGTGAAGAGGGGGAAATGCCGGTCAACACCGCTCCACACAAGTGAGGGGATTTGACATGGACGCCGTTCACAACCAAAACGGTCAATTCCGTTGCCAGACGATTGCACAGACGTTTGGTCAAATCAAGGTCTATACCAATGTGGTTGTTGCTCCTACGCTGCGGAACCGGGGCTGGTCCACGCGTGGCCGCCCGGAATCGAGGATGCCCGTGGGAGAACTCACGCTGGCCGGGATGGAGCGCGCCGCGCGCGCGCAACTTTCCCCGGAAATATGGGACTTCATCGAAGGCGGCAGCGGCACGGAACGCACCGTGGCGGCGAACCGGGAAATGTTCGCGCGCTATGCACTGCGCCCGCGCACGATGGTCGACGTCTCCGACTGCTCGCCCGCGAGCATGCTGCTCGGCGCGCCGCTCGGCCTGCCGGTCGGCATCGCCCCGATGGCCTACCACCGGCTGGTCGACCCGGAGGGCGAGACCGCCACCGCGCGCGCCGCCGGCCGCGCCGGGGCCCTGCTGGTCGCCGGCATGTTCGCCAGCCGCACGCTGGAGGAGATCGCGGCCGCCGCCACCGGTCCGCTCTGGCTCCAGCTGTACTGGCTGCGCGAGCGCGCCGCGCTCGCCGCCCTGGTCGAACGCGCCGAGGCGGCCGGCTACCGCGCGCTCGTCCTGACCGTGGACGCCCCCAGGATCGGCCGCCGCCTGCGCGACCTGCGCAACGGCTTCGCGATCCCGCCCGCCGTCCGCGCCGTCAACCTGGACCAGGACCTGATGTCCGCCAGCCACCGCGCGACGGACGGCGGCTCGGGCATCGCCGAGCACGCCCGCGAACAGTTCGACCCCACCCTGACCTGGGCCGACCTCGACTGGCTGCGGGCCCGCACCCGGCTGCCGCTGGTCCTCAAGGGCATCCTGACCGCCGAGGACGCCCGGCTCGCCGCCGAGCACGGCGCCGACGCCGTCGTGGTCTCCAACCACGGCGGGCGGCAACTCGACGGCGCACTGCCCTCCCTGGCCGCACTGCCCGAGGTCGTCGACGCCGTACCCGCCGACCTGCCGGTGCTGCTCGACGGCGGGGTGCGCACCGGCGCCGACATCGCCGTCGCGCTCGCCCTCGGCGCCCGCGCCGTCCTGGTCGGCCGTCCGGTGTTCTGGGGCCTCGCCACCGAGGGGGAGGCCGGCGTGCACCGCGTCCTCGACCTGCTGCGCGACGAACTGGAGCACACCATGGCCCTGTTGGGTCGCCCCCGGCTCGCCGACCTGGACCGCACGGCCCTCGCCCCCTGGCCCTGCCCGGCCGGCTGAACCGCGCACCGCCTGCACCACGTTGTCCGTACTGGATGGAGAACAACAGATGACCGAACCGACCCCCGAGACCGAACGCAACGACCCCTTCCCCGGCTGGGACTGGGACGACCCCGACGGCCTCGCCACCCGCCTGGACGCCTTCAGCGAGCAGGTCGCCACCTGCGACACGCTCGAAGCGCACCCCGGCGGGCTGCCCCGCGACCACGCCGGATTCCGCGAACTCGGCCTCACCGGAATCGAGTTCGCCGCCTTCCGGACCGCCCACCCGGAAGGACTCGGCACCGACCTCACCACCCTGCGCAGCCCCGACGCCGCCACCGAACCCGGCACCCTCTACCGGGTCGACGGCGACCGCTGGTTCACCCAGCTCGACATCGGCCGGCCGCTGCCCTTCGCCGACGCCAGCGTCGACTGGGTCTACGCCGAGCACCTGATCGAGCACGTCACCATGCCGGTCGCGGTCGGCTGGCTGCGCGAGGTGCGCCGCGTCCTGCGCCCCGGCGGCGTGCTGCGCCTCACCACCCCGGACCTCGCCCGCTACCTGGCCGGCTACGCCAACGAGGACGGCTTCCTCGCCAAGCACCGCCGCCGCCTCACCACCCTCGGCTTCGGCCCGCCGATGCCCGCCCGCCCGGCCTTCCTGGTCAACCAGATCTTCCGCCACTACGGGCACCAGTGGATCTACGACCTGGACGAGCTGCGCCACGTCCTCACCCTCGCCGGCTTCGAACCCGAGCGGATCCGCCACTGCGCCTACCGCCAGGGCGCCCGCCCCGACGTCGCCGACCTCGACACCGCGTTCCGCACCGACGAGACCGTCTACGTCGAAGCCGACCGCTAGGCCCTCGTGTCCTCAGGCCCATGGACCCCTGGATCCTGAAGTCCTCAGGCCCTGAGTCCGCCCGCCGACGCCTCCGCACCGGATCTGTACCGAACGGGACCACCCATGCCCCTGCACCCCCAGGCCGAGGCGCTGCGCGCCCGGCGCGCGAGCGGCGGTGCGCCGCCGCTCTACACCCTCACCCTGGCCGAGGCCCGCGCCGCCGACCTCGCCGACATCCGCGCCGCGGCCGGGAGCCCCGAGCCGGTCGCCGCCGTCGAGGAGCACCGTATCCCCGGCCCGGGCGGCGAACTCGCCCTGCGGCTCTACCGCCCCGAGCCGCCCGGCCGTCAACTACCGGCCCTGCTGTACCTGTTCGGTGGCGGGTGGGCCCTCGGCTCGCCGGACACCAGCGACGCGATCTGCCGCCGGCTGACCAACGCGGCCGGCTGCGTCACCGCCTCCGTCGGCTACCGGCTCGCCCCCGAACACCCCTTCCCCGCGGCCGTCCACGACTGCCGCGCCGCGCTGTACTGGCTCGCCGCACACGCCGGCGAGCTCGGCGTCGACCCGGGTCGGCTCGCCGTCGGCGGCGACAGCGCCGGCGGCAACCTCACCGCCGCCCTCACCCTGATCGCCCGCGACGAGAACGGCCCGGCCCTGCGCCACCAACTGCTCGTCTACCCGAACACCGACCACGCCGCCGACACCCCCTCGCTGCGCGAGCACGACGACCCGATGCTCTTCAACCGCCGCTCGGTGGCCTGGTACTGGGGCCACTACCTGGCCGACCCCGCCGACGGCGCCCACCCGCACGCCTCCCCGCTGCGCGCCCCCGGCCTGGCCGGACTGCCGCCCGCGACCGTCATCACCGCCGAGTACGACCCGCTGCGCGACGAGGGCGAGCAGTACGCCGAGGCGCTGCGCGCGGCCGGCGTCCCGGTGGAGAGCCGCCGCTACGCCGGCATGCCGCACGGCTTCTTCGCCATGACCGGCACCCTGGACGCGGCCGCCGACGCCCAGCGCTACGCCGCCGAGCGGCTGCGCGAGGCCCTGCGGTGAGCGCGCCCGAGCCCCTGCCCCTGGCCGACCTGCACGCCAGCCTGGCCGACCCGCTGCTGGACGCGATGACCTTCCTCAACGAGGTCACCACCCGTTACCCCGACGCCGTCTCCTTCGCCCCCGGCCGCCCCTACGAGGGCTTCTTCGAACCCGAGGACGTCCCCGCCTACCTGGACACCTACCTCGCCCACCTGGCGGCCCGCGGCCTCGACCGGGACGCCGTGCGCACCGCGCTGTTCCAGTACGGCCCCACCAAGGGGATCATCGCCGACCTGGTCGCCCGCACCCTCGCCAACGACGAGGGCCTGGCGGTGGCCCCCGAGGCCCTGGTGCTGACGGTCGGCGCCCAGGAGGGCATGCTGCTCACCCTGCGCGCGCTGTGCGCCGGCCCGGACGACGTCCTGCTGGTCAGCTCGCCCTGCTACGTCGGGGTCACCGGCGCCGCCCGGCTGCTCGACCTGACCACCCTCCCCGTCCCCGAGGGCCCATCCGGCGGCCCCGACCCGGAGGCCGTGCGCGCCGCCGCCCGGGCGGTGCGGGCCGAGGGCCGCCGCCCGCGCGCCCTCTACGTCGTCCCGGACTTCGCCAACCCCTCGGGCACCAGCATGCCCGTCGCGGCCCGCACCCGGCTGCTGGAGACGGCCGCCGAGGAGGGCCTGCTCGTCATCGAGGACAATCCGTACGGCTTCTTCGCCCGCGACCCGGGGGAGCGGCCGACGCTCAAGGCGCTCGACCGCCGCCGCCAGGTGGTCTACCTGGGCTCCTTCGCCAAGACCTGCTTCCCCGGCGCCCGCCTCGGCTACGTCGTGGCCGACCAGGAGGTGGTCGGCCCCGGCGGGCGGCGCACCCTGCTGGCGGACGAACTGGCCAAGCTGAAGAGCATGACGACGGTCAACACGCCCGCGCTCAGCCAGGCCGTCATCGGCGGCATGCTGCTGCGCCACGACTGCCGGCTGCGCGCCGCCAACGCCGCCGCCACGGCCCACTACGCGGCGGGCATGGACACCCTGCTGCGGGAGCTGGACCGGCACTTCCCGGCCTCCGAGCGGCGCCGTTCGGGCGTGTCCTGGAACCGGCCCGAGGGCGGCTTCTTCGCCGTGCTGACCGTCCCGTTCGCCGCCGACGACGCGGCGATGGAGCGCTGCGCCCGCGGGTACGGGGTGCTGTGGACGCCGATGGCGCCGTTCTACCCGGCGGGCGGCGGGGAGCACCGCCTGAGGCTCTCGATCAGTTCGCTGACACAGACTCAGATTATCGACGGTGTGGCAAAGTTGGCAGCGTTCATCGCCTCCCGGGCGATCGCTTCCTGAACGACGCTCGCAACAGCAGGAGGGGCCCGGCTCGTGAGCCGGGCCCCTCCTCGTGCACGTGTCCCCGTCCTCGTGCGTCGTGTCTCAGCGCACCCGGGTGGAGAACAACCGGGCCGACCAGTACACCGACAGCACGGTCATCACCACGACGACCAGCAGGCCCTGCCACACCGCACTGTCCCCGAGGTGGCCGGAGAACAGCGCGCGCATGCCCTCCACCGCCCAGTAGAAGGGGTTCCACTTGGCGGTCTGCTGCAGCCAGTGCGGCGCCAGGGTGAGCGGCAGCAGCACCCCCGAGAGCAGCGCGATCGGCTGCGCGATGGTGTTCACCACCGGTGCCATCGCCGCGTCCGTCGGCACCATCAGCGCGATGCCGTAGGAGATCGCCGAGGTCATCAGCGCCAGCAGCCCGAGCAGCAGGTAGGCGAGCAGCAGGTTCAGCGGGCTCACCCGCAGCCCGAACGGCAGCGCGATCAGGGTGATCAGGACGGCCTGCACCAGCAGCGCCACCATCTCCCGCAGCGCCCGCCCGAGCAGCAGCGCCAGCCGGCTCACCGGCGTCACCCGGGAGCGCTCGATGATGCCGGCCCTCAGCTCGCCGAGCAGGCTGAAGCCGGTGAACAGCCCGCCGAAGATGCACAGCACCGCCAGCAGGCCCGGCACGTACACCTGGTAGGCGTCGGCGTAGCTGCTGGCACCGTCGGGGGCGAGCACCTTCTTCAACAGCGGGGCGAACAGCAGCAGGTAGAACACGGGCTGGATGATCCCGACGGCGATCCAGATCGGGGTGCGGATCATCAGCAGCACCTGGCGCTGGAAGACCAGCCAGGTGTCGCGGGCGAGCTTCATGGTCTCCCCAGGAATGGGCGGATCAGGACTGCTGGAGCGAACGGCCGGTGCGGGCCAGGAACACGTCGTCCAGGCTGGGGCGTTGGAGCTGGACGGTGCCGGGCGTCACGCCCGCCCCGTCCAGCGCGCGCAGCAGCTGCGGGATGGCCGCCGCGCCGTCCTCCAGGTAGAGCCGCAGTCCGTCCTCCCCGCTGAACTCCAGCCGGTGCAGGTACGGCTGCGGGCGCAGCACCTCGGCGGCCCGCTCGGCGACGCCCTCTCCGGGCTCCAGCCCGAGCAGCACGACGTCGCCGGAGATCTCGCGCTTGAGCACCTCGGGCGTGCCCTCGGCCACCACCTGGCCGTGGTCGACGATCGCGACCCGGTCGCACAGGGCGTCGGCCTCGTCGAGGTAGTGCGTGGTGACGACGACGGTCATGCCCTCGGTGCGCAGCCGGCGGATCTCCTCCCACACGTACGCCCGGCTGGCCGGGTCCAGCCCGACCGTGGGCTCGTCCAGGAACAGCACCCGGGGCTCGTGGATGACGCCGAGCGCGATGTCCACCCGGCGGCGCTGGCCGCCGGAGTAGGTGGCGCACGGGCGGTCGCCGAATTCGGCCAGGTCGAAGGCCTTGAGCGCGCCCTCGGCGGCCTGGACGGCCTGCGCCTTGGCGACGCCGTACATCCGGGCCTGGAGCACCAGCTCCTCGCGGGCGCTGACGGTGTCGGTGGTGCCGCCGCCCTGGGCGACGTAGCCGATCCGGCGGCGTACACCGGCCGGGTCGGTGAAGAGGTCGGCCCCGGCGATGCTGGCCTGACCGCCGTCCGGGCGGATCAGGGTGGCCAGCATGCGCAGGGTGGTGGTCTTCCCGGCGCCGTTGGGCCCGAGGAAACCGTAGATCTCGCCCGCGTCGACGGACAGGTCGATGCCGCGCACAGCGTCGACGGTGGGGTTCTCGCCGCTCTTGCGGGAGGTCTTCTTGCGATAGGACTTGCGCAGTCCCGTGGTCTCGATCAACCGGAACTCCCGTGCGGGGATGGGCTGCCACGGCACCTGGGAAGGCGGTGCTCGGCACCTGCGAAGGCGGTGCTGGGCGCCACCCTAGGCCGAACTCCGGCCCGGAGACAATGGCCTAGACCAATGGACGTTGATCTTCCGGTCTGCTACAGGATCCCCGGTAGCGGCTGTCGGAAGTCCTGCCCGGCTCGGGCCGACAGGGCCTCCAGCCGGTCCGCGGCCGTGGCCGCCCCGCCGCCCGCGCGCAGCGCCTCGCCGACCCGAACCGCGCCGCGCCGGTAGTCGGCCGTGTCCAGGACGGCCCGCAGGGCCCGCGCCAGCCGCTCCGGCGTCACCCGGGCGAACGGCACCCGCAGCCCCGCCCCGGCCGCCGCCACCTGCGCCGCGACGAACGGTTGGTCGTGCCGGATCGGTGCGGTGACCAGCGGCAGGCCGTGCGTCAGGGCCTCGCCGACGGTGTTCATCCCGCCGTGGCACAGCACCGCGTCCAGCGCGCCGCGCGCCATCAGCTCCAGCACCGGCGCCCGGTCCACCGCGACGGCCTGCGGCGGCAGTTCGGGCAGCAGCTCGCGCGGGGCGGCGAACACCGGCTGCACGTCGTCGCCGCACAGCTCCAGCGCCCGGGCGGCCCGCGCGTGGAAGTCCGCGCCCAGCTCGCCGGCCAGTGTGCCCATGGTGACCAGCACCCGCCGGCGCCCGGGCAGCAGCCGCTCCCACGGGAAGTCCGGATCGGCCGGCCGAACGGAGTGGACCGGCCCGACCAGCGCGTGGTGCGGGGGCGGCGCGTCGTCACCGGTCAGCGCGGGACCGGTGGTCGCCAGCACCAGGGCGGGGGAGAAACGCGGGTCCACGTACTCCTGCACGGGCAGCCGGGCGCGCTCCCACAACCCGCGCAGCAGGCCGGTCATCCAGGCCTCCACCTGCGGCAGCGCCCGGTACGGGCGGCCCAGTTCCATCGCCCCGGGCGCGAAGCTCGCCCACGGCAGGCCGTGCCGGTGGGCGGCCAGCGCGCCCGCCGGGGTGTGCTGGTCGACGAGCAGGACGTCCGGCCGGAACTCCCGCACGATCGCGTCCAGCGGCTTCGCGGTGAACCGCGCGTACGGGACGATGAAGCCCTCCCAGAGCGAACGCAGCGCGGCGAGCCCGTGCCCGCCCTGCGCCCGGAACGCCCGGGTGCCGGTGCCGAGCACCTGGGCCCCGGGACCGAGCAGCGGGCGCAGCACCGACTCGGTGCCGGTCCAGGCGACGTCGTGTCCGCGCGCGGTCAACTCGGCGGCGATGCCCGCCGCGGGATTGACGTGGCCGGTCAACGGGGGCATCACCAGCAGGAACCGGGTCATCGCGCACCCTCCTCGGGGATCAGTTTCTGCAGGTCGGCGACGGTCAGCGCTTCCAGGGCGGCCAGGTCCAGCCCGGCGCGCAGCCGGGCCAGGTCGGCCGCCGGGCCGAAGCGTTCGCGCAGGCGCCCGGCGAGCGCGGCCAGTTCGCCCTCGTCGAGCAGCAGGTCGCCGTCCAGCCGGGCGTCCGGGGTCAGCCGGTCGGCCCAGCCGGCCGGCGCTCCGGCGGCCTCGACCAGCAGCGCGACCAGCTCGGGGTGCAACGGCGCGGCGGGGCGGTGCGGTTCACGGTCGGACGACGTGTGAGAAATGGCATCGGACATCGAAGGGGGTCTCCCACCTGCTCGACGGCACGGGGGTGAACGCGCCCGCCCAGGAGGCGGATTCGGCGGCCTCGGAGACGAACGCGATGGTGAAGGGGCCCGAGATCACTTGTGCGACCCGGCGGGCGTCGGAATACTAGCCCGCGTGACAGCACTGGAGGCAGTGGCCGTTCACCTCCCCCCGCACGCCGTGCCCATCGAGGCGGTTGGTGAGCGGATCGGCCTGACCCCACGTCAACTTCGACTCTTCCGCCGCTTCCACGGACTGGACCAGCTCCGTCTGGACCCGTCCGGGACGCTGCCCGACCTGCTTGACTCCGCCCTCGACAACCTGCCTGAGCTGCGCGGACGCGAACGGGACGTCCGCTTCGTGATCCACGCGCGCAGCATGCCGGTGGCGGTGCCCTACCCGCTCAACCCACTGCACGACCTGCTCGCCCCGCGCGGCCTCGCGCACGCCAACGCCTTCACGGTGACCCACCACGCGTGCGCGGTTGGCCTGCTGGCCATCGACCTGGCCGGCCGGCTGCTCGCCGCCGAGCCCGACCCGCGGGCACTGGCGCTCATCCTGGCGGGCGAGAAGACCTTCACCAAGGACGCCCAGGTGGTGCCCGAGACGGGTATCTTCGCCGAGGGCGCGGCCGCCTGTCTGGTGAGCGCCGACGGCGAGCGCCACCGGGTGCTCTCCTTCGCGGTGCGCCAGCGCCCGGAGTTCGACGGCCGGCTGGCCGAGGACGCGGACCTCCTGGCCCGCTACCAGCGCGAGTACCCGAACGTGATGGTGGAGGCGATCGAGGCCGCCCTGGACGAGGCCGGTCTGGACCTCTCCGACCTGGCCGCGGTGCTTCCGCACAACGTCAACCAGGCGTCGTGGCGGATGATAGCGCGCCGGATCGGCTATCCGCTCGACAAGGTGGTGCTGGACAACGTGCTGTCGGTGGGGCACAGTTTCGCTGCGGACAGCCTCATCAATCTTCACACCGCCACCACGCGGGGGCTGCTGCGCCGCGGCGACCACTACCTGATCGCCGCCGCCGGTGTCGGAGCCACCTTCTCCGCGATGACGGTCCGCTGCTGACGAAGCGTCTACTTCGTCCGTCTTTCCCACGCCAGACCACTCTCCCACGTACGACGGGACGGGACACCCATGTCAGAACCTGTGGTCCAGACCACTGACCCCGAGCTGCGCGAGCGGATCCGCACCGGCATCGGCGAGCTGCTGCCCCGAGTCCTCAAGCGCGAACTGCCCGAGATCCCCGAGAACGCCTGCCTCTTCGACGACCTCGGCCTCACCTCCGCCGGCACCATCGAGCTCATCCTGGAGCTGGAGGAGTCGCTCGACATCCAGGTGGACGTCGAGCAGATCACCGAGGACGACCTGCGCTCGGTCACCAAGCTGGCCGACTACGTCGCCGGACACGTCATCCCCGAGGACTGACCGGGTGGCCGACCACGGCCTGCGGATCACCCGGGCGCTCGCGCGGCGCTTCGACGGCCGCTCGGAGGCCTCGCTCCACCCGGACCTGCGGGTGTTCGTCTCCGACCTCGTCCGCCCCTACGGCCTGCCGCTGCGCGAGGACCTGCTGAGCGAGGGCGTCGGCCACTCCTACGAGGAGCTGGCCGCCGGCCTGGTGCGCGAGGCGCTCGCCGAGGACGAGCCCGTCGACCTGCTGATCCTGGCCTTCGACACCCCGGACGTCCGGCCGGGTGCGCCGTCCTCGCTGGCGCTCAGCCGATCCTGTCCGGGCACGCCGCTCGCCTTCGCGGTCTGCGACCAGGGCGTCGCAGCGGCCTTCACCGCGCTGCGCCTCGCGGTCGACTACCACCGCACCGGATCCTGCCGCCGGGCGGTCGTGGTGCTCGCCGAGCAGACCGCGCTGCACCACGAGCCGGCCGCGCCGGTGGCGCTGCCGGAGCGGCACGGTGTGGTGGTGCTGGTCTGCGAGGAGGCCCCCGGGCCTGACATGACCGTCCACCAGATGCCCGGTGCCGAGCTGTCGGATGCGGCGGTGCGGGCCCGGGCCGCCGAGCTGGGGCCCGACCCGGCGCTCGTGCTCGGCCCCGGGCTGGCCGGTGCCGAGGACTCGGCGGCCCAGCCGTTCACCGGGGCCTGGGCGGAGCTCGCCGAGCAGCTGCCCGCCTGGCGGGCGCAGGGGCGCCCCGTCCTGGTCGCCGACCTGGACCGCAGGCTCGGCGTGCTGAGCGCGTTGACCCTTCCGTAGTCATGGTTCGGTTCATGCCAACTCTCTTGTCTCACACAGGAATTGGCGAATCATCGGTTAGGTGAACGATTGGTCTGGACCAGCGTGCGAGGTCGCTGGTAGCGTCCCGATCGCACCCCGCTGAACCCTTCCCCGGCGAGCCGAAAGGCGCGTACGACGTGACCCCGTACGGCGAGACACAGACCAGTAGACGGATCGAGGTCCGGTACGCGGCCTCGGCCGACGACTCGGCCGGTGGTGCGGCTGTCGATTCGGGGCCGCTCACGCTCGGCCAGGACAACATGATCCGGTGCATCGGGCGCGATGCCCCCGAGCAGATCAACAAGGATTCGCTCTGGCCCGTCCCGGACGGCACCTCGGTGGCGGCCGGGCTGGCCGCCCTGCGCCGACTCGTCGAACGGCACGAGTCGCTGCGCACCTCCTTCCCCGCCGGCCCCGGCGCGGACGGCTTCCCGGAGCGCCAGGTGGTGCACCCGGAAGGCCGGTTCACCGTCACCGTGATCGAGGCGGGCGACCGCAGCGACCCCCAACTGGACGCGCTCGCAGCTGAGTTGGGTCGGGCCGACGTCGCCGTTCCGTTCGACCTGGCGGCCGCCCCGCGGCTGCGCTTCACCCTCGTCACGGACGGGGAGCGACTGCTGCGGCTGGTCGCGGTGGTCTGCCACGCGGGGGCCGACGGCGCCGCCACCGTGCTGCTGATCCAGGACTGGCTGGACCTCGCCGCCGGCAAGGACCTCCCGCCGGTCACCGCCCCGACCCCGCTGCGGATCGCGGACGCGGAACGGAGCGCGCAGGGCCGCCGCAGGTCGGCCGCCGCCCTGCGGTACTGGGCCCGCTGCCTCGCCGCCGGCCCGCAGGTCGTGTTCGCCGACGCGCGGATCACCGGCCCCCCGCACGACCTCTCCGCCGTCCTGGTCCGCTCCCGCACCGCCGCCGAGGACCTCGCCGCCGTCTGCCGCCGCACCGGCGCGAGCCCGTCCGTCGTCCTGCTCGCCGCCTTCGCCGCGCTCGTCGCGCACCGGTCGGGCCGCACCGGGCTGGCGCTCTCGGCGCTCTCCGCGAACCGTCAGCGCGCCGCCCTGGTCGACCACGTCGGCACCCTGGCGCAGGACGCCCTGATCCTGCTCGACACCGGGACTGCCGACCTCGACCAGCTGATCGGCCGGGCCAAGGCGGCCTCGCTGAGCGCCTACTGGCACAGCACCCTGGACGCCGAACAGGTCTGGCGGCTCATCGAGGACTGCGCCCACCTGCGCGGCAGCCGGTTCCCCCGCCACGTCGTGGTCAACGACCTGAGCCTGACCATCCCCGCCGCCGTCGCCGACGCCCAACCCGCCGCGACCGCCGACCCCGAACTGACCCGGCTGCCCGCCCCACAGCTGCCGGTCCGGCTGATGTTCACCATCCTGCGGATCAGCGGCAGCCTCGACTTCGCCCTGATCAGCTGCCCGCAGGTGCTGGACCCGGACGAGACCGACCGGTTCGCGCGGGCGCTGCTCGCCGTCCTGGCCGCCGCCGCCCGCGGGCCCGTGCCGCTCGACGCCCTGCCCGGCGTCGGCGGCGTGCCGACCCCCGACCGGAGCGGGGAGTGGCACCTGGTCGACGGCTCCTGGATCGACCTGGCCGCCGTTCGCGACCTGCTGGAGGCCGCCCTCGGCGCGCGGGCGGAGATCGAGCTGGCGCTGGACGAGGGAAGGCTGACCGCCAGGCTGACCAGCGCGGACCGCGAACTCACCCCGGCCGTCGCCCACCACGCGGTGGTCGCCGCTCTGCCCGGCCGCGACACGGCGATGGCGCCGCACCACTACGTCGTCCGGCACACCGGCTCCGGGGCGGAGGCCGTCACCTCCGGCGGCGGCCGCGACCCGGACATCGCCGCCCGGCAGGCGGTGCTCACCTGAACGGGGGAGCACGGGCAGGCGCGGGCGGGCTCACTCCAACGGGTCCTCGCCGTCCCACCGGACATCCCACGAACACTCCGAGGTCGCCCCCGAGGTGAGCCCCCACGGGCTCGGCACCTCCTCCTCGTCCTCGTCGCCCTGCAACGGCAGCCGGTCGATCACCGCGACCAGCCGCGGCGGCAGTTGCGGCGCCAGCCCGTGGTGGACCCGGGACAGGATGTCGCGCCGCACGTCGTCCGGCAGTAGCGGCCTGGTCATCCGCAACGGCATCGGCCCGGAGGGGCGTCCGGCCGCAACCAGCTGGTCCGACCAGGCCCGCCAGTAGTCGGCGTCGTCGTTCTCGCCGAGCTTCAGATGGTGCAGGTGCAGGCAGTACGCCGCCGTGCCGCAGCCCGATCCGGCGGCGAAGCGCCACCAGAACTCGGCGCCCTCCTCCCTCCCGGTCGCGTAGAGCAGCGCGGCGAACACCTCCGCGCCCTCGGGTTGGATCCGGCGGGCGTTCACCAGGAGGTCGAGCCCCCGGGAGGCGTCCGGTGCGCCCAGTACCAGGGCCACCACCAGGCCCAGTTCGAAGGCGGCCTGCTCGAACTCCGACGGAAGGTGTGTCGGCGCGGCCGTGAGCCGGGCCTGGCGCAGTGCTGCGATGCGCTCGGCGTGCGCGCGCTCCGGCCGGGGCACGTGGACCACCGCACGCCCCCCGCCGCTCGTACCCGCCTCGCCGCTCGTACCCGTCCTGTCGCTCGTGCCCGCCCCGTCGGGCGGGTCCGCTTCCTGCCCGGGCGTCACAGCTGACCCGCGTGGTCCGGCAGTTCACCCGCTCGGTCGGCCGGTTCACCCGCTCGGTCGGCCGGTTCGCCCGAGCGGTCGGGCAGTTCGCCCACGCCGAGCCGGCGCGCCAGTCGCTCCCGCGCGTGCCGCAGGTTGGAGTGCACCGTCGCCACCGGCCGCCCCAGGTAGGCCGCGATCACCTTGACGTGCAGGCCCAGCAGGTACCGCAGGATGATCACATCCCGTTGTCGGTCCGGGAGTTCGAGGATCGCCGCGTACAGCCGCACCTCGTCCGCCTCGCTGTGCAGCAGCCCGTTCGCGACCTGCTTGAACGCGCCGATCACCGCGGCGAAGGTGACGGCCTCCACCGCCACCGGTTCCTCGGCGGACATCCAGTCCGAGACGTGCCGGTTCGCCAACCGCCAGGCGTACGCGGCCGGCTCCTCGAACCGCAGCACCTGAGGCCAGCAGCGGGCCAGGTCCGCCTTCACGGCCTCGACCACCAGTGCGGCGTCCGCCTGGCCGCCTATCCTGGTCAACGCGAGAGCGTGCCAAGCGGGTTCATGGGTCTCGCAGAACGACGCGTAGGTGAGGTCCAGCCGCAGGCCGAGGTCGCCACCGGCCTCCCGGTCCGACTCCGCGCCGTCGGCGCGCTCCAGCGTCGGCCCTCCCCGGTACCCGCGCACGGGGGCGTCCCTGTCGATCGTCATCGAGCCTGCTTTCCGTGGCCGCCGGCAGCTCGGCGGGCCACTCGAGGTTCGGGCTGTCTGCGCCCATCCTCAGTCCATCCGGCTCGTCACTCCAGGCCGCATCCCGAATACAGATCGTCATCCCATGGGATCGCCCGACTGGTTGGAGCGCGGCGGTCCGCGCTCGACCTCCGGATACGGTGGGCACCAATCGACAGGTGTCCGCGACGCCGAGGGGGAACGCGATGAGCCTCTACGACGGAGTCGACCTGCGGCTCAACATGCCGCACTCGGCCCGGATGTACGACTACTACCTCGGCGGCTTCACTAACTTCGCCGCCGACCGCGAGGCCGCCGGGCACGCCCTCGCGGTCGCACCCTGGCTGCGCGTCGCCGCCCGCGCCAACCGGTCCTTCGTCCACCGTTCCACCCGCGCCCTCGCCCGGGCCGGCATCGACCAGTTCCTCGACATCGGCACCGGCATCCCCACCCCGCCCAACCTCCACGAGGTCGCCCAGAGCGTCGAACCGTGCGCCCGCGTCGTCTACGCCGACAACGACCCGATCGTGCTCTCACACGCCCAGGCGCTGCTCACCGGCACTCCCGAAGGCCGCACCGCCTACGTCGAGGCCGACGTCACCGACCCCGCCCGCCTCCTCGCCTCGCCCGGCCTGCGCGACACCATCGACCTCACCCGGCCCGTCGCGCTCTCCCTCAACGCCCTCCTGCACTTCGTCCCCGACACCCGTGGCGCCCACGAGCTCGTCGAGCACCTCAAAGCGGCCCTCGCCCCCGGCAGCGCCCTGGTGATGACCCATGTCACCCCCGACTTCGCCCCGACCGAGATCGCCGGCCTGGTCCGGATCTACGAATCCGCCGGCACCGCCGCCCAGGCCCGCACGCTCCCCGAGTTCACCCGCTTCTTCGACGGCTGGAGCCTCATCGCCCCCGGTACCGTCCCCACCCCCCACTGGCGGCCCACCCCCGCCGACCCGCCGGCCACCGCCCCCGAGGCCGCCGCCTACGCGGCCGTGGCGCTCAAGCCCTGACCCCGCCCGCCCGGTCGCCCCTGCCCGGTCGCCACCCAACCCCCTCCACCCGTGCGGCCCCGCCGTCCCGGGGACAGACTGGTGGTGGATCGATGCTGCCCGTGAGGCTGGGAGAGGCATGCTGCTGGGACTCACCACCGCCTTGGTCGCGACCGTCTGCTTCGGGTTCGGGGCGGTGTTCCAGGCGCGCGGGGCGCGGTCGGCGCCGCAGGCGGACCGGGTGCGGGCGGGGCTGCTGGCCGCGCTGGCGCGGTCGTGGGAGTTCCTGCTCGGCACGGTGCTGGACATCGTCGGTTTCGCGCTGAGCATCGTGGCGCTGCGTAGCCTGCCCCTGTTCCTCGTGCAGGCCGTCACCAACGCGAGCCTGGCCGTGACGGCGCTCGCCGCCGTCCGGCTGCTCGGGGCGCGGCTGCGCCGGGGGGACGTGACGGGAATCGTCGCCGTGGTGGTCGGCCTGACGCTGCTGGCGTCGGGGTCGGGCCGGGAGGGCCGGGAGCACGCCCCGCCGCTGTTCCACTGGGCGCTGCTCGCGACGACCGCCGTGATGCTGCTGCTGACCCTCGTCCTGGTGCGCCGGGCCGGTACCGTGGCGGCGGCCGGGCTGGGGCTGCTGGCGGGGGTGGGGTTCGGGGTGACGAGCCTGGCGGTGCGGGTGATGGACGCGTCGAGCCTGGTCACCGTCCTCACCGACCCGGCGGCGTACGCGCTCGCGGTGGGCGGCCTCGGCGGCTACCTGGCGTACGCGCTGGCGCTTCAGCGCGGCACGGTCACGGCCGCGACCGCCGCCGGGACGGTCGCCGAGACCTTCGGCCCGGCGCTGGTGGGCGTGGCGGCGCTGGGCGACGCGGCGCGTCCGGGGTTCGAGTGGTGCGCGCTGGCGGGCTTCGCGGTGGCGGTGGGCGGCACCTTCCTGCTGTCCAGGTTCGGGGAGTTGGAGGGGCAGTCCGCGGAGGTGGCCGCCGCGCGGCCGGGCTCGGCGGACCGGGACCCTGAACCGGGCCCGGACCCGGAGGCGGACGCGGAGCCGGCCGTCCCGCCCCGGTAGCCCGGGTGGCGCCGCCGTGCGAAGGTGACTTGCCGGACAAATCGGACGGTGACACGCCCACGGAGCGGCAGGTGCGCGATGGCGGACGAAGCCCAGCCGGGCCCCCGACGGCCGGGGCCCGCCGACCCTCCGGTCGTGCTCGTCACCGGCGCGTCCTCCGGCATCGGCCTGGCCACGGCCGTCCGCCTGGCCGACGCCGGCTGGCGGACCCTGCTGTCCGGTACGGACGGCGCCCGCCTGGACGAGGTCGCCGCCCGGACCGGCGGCCGCGTCCTGCCCGAGGACCTGAGCAAGCCGGACGGCCCGAGCCGGCTCGCGGAGGCGGCCCTCGCGGAGGCCGGCCGGGTGGACGCGCTGGTCGCCAGTGCGGGCCTGGGGTGGCGCGGACCGTTCGCGGACACCCCCTCGGACGTCCTGGACCGGATGATCGAGGTCAACTTCGCCGCCCCGCTGCGGCTGGTCCGCCTGCTCCTGCCGGGCATGCTGGAGCGCCGCCGGGGCCGGATCGTGCTGCTCGGCTCGATGGCCGGCCAGGTCGGCGTGCGCGACGAGTCGGGGTACGCGGCGACCAAGGGCGGGCTGGCGATGTTCGCGGAGAGCCTCTGGTACGAGCTGCGCGGCACCGGGGTGGGGGTGCGCCTGGTGCTGCCGGGCCCGGTGGACACCCCGTTCTTCGACCGGCGCGGCACCCCCTACCAGCGGGAGCGGCCACGGCCCGTGCCGGCGGAGCGGGTCGCCGACACCGTGGTCGCGACCATCACCACCGGGCGTGACCGGCTCTTCGTGCCGCACTGGCTCGGCTTCCCGGCCCGGATCCACGGCGTGGCGCCGGGCGTGTTCCGGCGCATGGCCTCCCGCTTCGGGTGAGCCCGGTGAACACGGCCACCCGGGTGCTCGCGACGGCGACCGTGACGGCGGCTGCGGCGGAGTTCGGGCACCTGGTTCCGGCGGCGGTGCGCCTCCCGGCGCTGCGCCGCACGCTGGCCCGCCGAACCGCCGGCCACGGCGCCGACCCGCACCACGTCGCCCTGACCTTCGACGACGGCCCCGACCCGCGCAGCACCCCGGAGATCCTGGACGCGCTGGACGCGCTGGGCGGTGTCCGGGCCACCTTCTTCCTGCTGGGCTCGATGCTGGAGCGCGCCCCCGCCCTCGGCCGGGAGCTGGTGCTGCGCGGCCACGAGGTGGCCGTCCACGGCTGGCACCACCGGCCGCAGTGGTACCCGGCCCCGGCCCGTGACCTGCGCGAACTGCGCCACGCGACCGAGGCGGTGACCGCGCTGTGCGGGGTGCGCCCGCACTGGTACCGCCCGCCGTACGGGGTGCTGACGGCGGGCCCGGCCCTGGCCGCCCGGCGGCTGGGCCTGCGCCCGGTGCTGTGGACGGCCTGGGGCCGGGACTGGACGGCGGAGGCGACCGGGGCCTCCGTCTACGCGACCGCCCGCCCCGGCCTCACCGGCGGCGCGACCCTCCTCCTGCACGACTCCGACTGCACCTCCGCCCCCGACTCCTGGCGGGCCACCCTCGCCGCCCTTCCGCTGATCGCCGCCCACTGCCGCGCCCACTCCCTCACCCTCGGCCCGCTCCGCGACCATGCCGTCCCGGCGCCCGCCCGCGGCTGACGGCATCGCGCCCGCCGCCGAGCGCCGGGCGGACGGCGAAGCCCCGCCTCGACCGAGGCGGGGCTTCGCCGTGTGGCGTTGCTCGGCGTCTTCTAGCGTTCGCAGGCGACGCCGTCGTTGTCGCGGTCCAGGCCGGATCGGTACCCGGGGTCGCCCCGGTGCAGGGGGGCCTTGCCGGCGGCCTTCACCGCGTCGCAGTTCTTGTAGTAGGCGCTGCCGCCGGCACCGCCCTGGGAACCGCCACCCGACGCCCCGTCCGAGTTCGCGTCCGAGCCCCCGCCTGACGTTCCGCCCGACGTTCCGCCCGACGACCCGCCAGTGGAACTGCCGCCGGCGTTGCCCTGGTGGTTCGGGCTGGACGGGTCGTTGCGTTCGTCCGCGTAGAGCGCCGCGTACCGGTCCGCCGGGCACGAAGCCCCCGGCTTCACCAGCTGGAGCGCGGGAGAGGCCGCCGGGTACAGCTTGCTCCCGGGCTGGAGCACGTTCGCGCACACCACCCAGGCGTCGTGGTCGGCGGGCAGCGCTAGGTCCAGGTAGCGGCTGTGCTCCTGGATCCGGTCGGCTGCGACACCGGCCGCCACCAGTAGGGCACGCGCCTCCCCGGCGGTGTGCTGGGCGACGTCGGGCATGACACCCGACACGGCGCTCGGAGTCGGAGTGGGAGTGGGAGTCGCGCTCGGAGTCGGAGTCGCGCTCAGGGCCGGCGTCGGGGACCCGGCGTCGGCCGGGGTGGCCGCCGTCGTGGCCGTAGCCGTAGCCGTAGCCGTAGCGGTCGGAGCCGGAGCGGCGGTCGTCGCCGGGGCCGCGACCGGCTGCGCCTTCTCCGGCTTCGGCCCCGTGATGACGCCCAACCAGAAGAGCGAGCCGATCAGGCAGCAGAAGGTCAGCGCCACCTTGGCGGCGACGTGCAGGCGGCGGGAGCGCCACAGCCAGATCGCGGCGAGCGGCGGTACGAACAGCAGGGTGGCGGCTCGGACGAGCCGGTTGGCCGTGGTGCGGGGCGGTACGGCCTGGGGCCCGGGCGGCCGGTGCGGGTCGGGGGTCACGAGGGGGTTCCTTCGAGCAGGAGCGTGTCCCCGGGGAGAGCGGCACCCCGGGGTGGGTGCTCCGGCCTGGGCTGGACGGCCGCCGCTGCCGGCGGGCGAGGCCGCTGTCCGGGGCCGTCCGGAGGCTTCGGAGAGTGTAAAGGACTCGTATGGAACAGGTATGCGCCAGGTAGCGAACTCCGGCCCCGGCCCCCGCCCGGGTGCACGGCTCCACCCCGGCCGGGACTCCCGTATGGCTCGCCCCGGCGCTCGGCTACGCCAGCCCCACCTGCGCCAGGGCCGCGGTGAACCCGGTGCGCCAGCGCTCCGGGGTGGCGCCGGGGGAGGGGGTGGGCGCTGGGCGGGCGAGGGCGGCGAGGGCGTTGCGGACCACCTCGGCGGGGTGCGCGGAGGCGACGTCGGCGTGGCCGAGTTCCAGCTCGTGCTGGAGGTTGTCGCGGCCGTGGCCCTGGACGACGTCGAGCAGCAGCAGCCGCCGCCCGAGGGCGCGGGCCTCGCTGCAGGTGTCGCCGGAGCTGGTGACGACGAGGTCGGCGGCGGCCATCAGGGCGGGGACCCGGTCGGTGTAGCCGAAGGGGTGCAGGCGCGGCTCCCGGCGGGCGGCGGCCCGCAGCCGCCGTTCCAGTTCCCGGTTGCGCCCGGCGACGGCGAGCACGTGCGGACCGGCGGCGGCGAGCGAGGCGGCGGTGCGGGCGAGCGGCCCGAGCCCCCAGGCGCCGGACATCAGCAGCACGCACCGCCCGCCCGCCGGGACGCCCAGTTCGGCACGCGCCTCGGCCCGGCCGGGCGGCCGGTAGAACGGTTCCCGCAGCGGAGCGGGCAGGACGGTGACGGCGGCGTCCGGCCGGTAGCGGCGCACGGCGCAGGCGGCGACCTCGGAGGTGACCAGGAAGAGGTCGGTGCCCTCCTGCACCCAGAGCCGGTGCGGCGTCACGTCGGTGCAGAACACGAAGTGCCGGAAGTCCCGTCGCGGCAGCCGGTTGACGGCCGAGGTGGCGGTGGCGAACACGGAGACCACCAGCTGCGGCCGCTGCGCCGCGACCAGTTGGCGCAGCGCCGGGACGAGCCGGCTGCGGGCGGCCGCGTCGGCGAGCAGCGCGAGCCGGGCGCCGGGCCGCAACGCCGAGAAGTGGAAGGCGTCGTACACGCCGGGCAGGTCGAGCAGCCGCCGGAACACGGCCTCCCCGGCGGCGCCGGAGCGCTGCCCGAGCAGGGCCATCGCGTCGACCGTGTGGGTGGTCCAGCCGCGGGCCCGCAGGGTGTCGGCGCAGGCCTGGGCCATCACGTCGTGGCCCTGGCCTAGGGAGCCGGAGACGAGCAGGGCGTGCGGCATCGGGCGGCCCGCTCAGGAGGCGGCGGAGGCGGCTGCGGCGGCCCGGTACCAGTCGGCGTAACTCCGCACGCCGTCCGCGAAGTTGGTGTGCGGAGACCAGCCGAGCAGGCGCTTGGCCTGGGCGCAGGAGATCCGCCGCCCGGTGTAGTCGGCCTTGCGGCCGTCGATGTGCTCGATCGAGACCGGCCCCAGCAGGTCGTCGACGGTGTCGGCGATGTCGCGCACCGAGACGGCGGTGGAGCCCTCCAGGGCGAAGGTCCGGTCCTCGGCGGCGGGGGACAGGGCCCGGACGTGGGCGTCGGCGAGGTCCTCGACGTAGACGAAGTTGCGGCTCTGCCGCCCGTCGCCGGCGATGGTGATCGGCCGCCCGGTGAGCGCGGCCTGGACGAACCGGGCGACGACCAGCTCGTCGCGCATCCGGGGCCCGTACGGGATGCCGTAGCGCAGGATGGTGAAGTGCTGCCCGTACAGCTCGCGGTAGCTGTGCACCAGCATCTCGGCGGCGAGCTTGGTGGCCACGTAGAGGTGGCCGCTGTGTTCCAGTTCGATCGGCACGTGCTCGTCCAACTCCTGCTCTCCGCCGTCGAGTTGCTCGTCGGTGAGAGCGGCGCCGTAGACCCAGACGGTGCTCGCCAGCACGGTGCGGCTCAGTCCGCTGCGCCGGGCGGCCTCCAGGACGGCCTCGGTGCCGTCGATGTTGGTCCGCACGGCCCGCACCGGGTCGGCGGAGACCTGTTCGACGTCGGCCATCGCGGCGAGGTGGTACACCACTTCACTGCCGGCCAACGCGGAGGTGAGGGCCGCGAGGTCGAGGATGTCGAGCCGGGCGTGTTCGGCGTCGGGGTTGAGGTACTTGTCGGTCGTGTCCACCGCGAGGACGTCGTGGCCGGCCGCGATCAGGTGGTCCACGACGTGTGACCCGATGAATCCGCATCCCCCGGTGACGGCTATCCGCACGATCTCTCTCCTTGTCGGGCTCCGTGTCGAGCGCCTTCTCGCACTCCGTGTCGAGCGCCTCGGCGCGCCCGCCTGGTCGGGTCGACCCCGCCCCGGCTATCCGGCGAGTCTCCGGTGCACCGCCGAGACGGCCTCGATGACCTGCTCCGTCTCGTCCCCGGTCATGTCGGAGTGCACCGGCAGGCACACCTGCCGCGCGCAGACGTCCTCGGCGACCGGCAGCGGCCCGCGCCGGTAGGGGGCGAGGACGGGCTGCAGGTGCAGCGGCAGGTCGTACACCTCGCCGGAAAGCCGCACGCCGTACTCCTCGGCGACCGCCCGCTTGAACGCGGCGCGCTCCACCCCGGGCGGCAGCAGCGCCACGTACTTGTAGTAGTTGCCGCGGCAGCCGGACGGTTCGAGCACCGGCTCCAGGCCGTCGAGCCCGGCCAGCGCCTCGTCGTAGCGGCGGGCGACGGCCCGGCGGGTCTCGATGAACTCCTTGAGCCGGCGCAGGTGCACGGCGCCGACGGCCGCGCCGAGCTCGCTCATCCGCCAGGCGTGGCCGAGCCGGACGTGGTGGTTGGTGGTGAAGGAGCCCTTGCCCTGGTCGCGGTAGGTGCGGGCCTCGTCGCGCAGCTCGGGCGACTCGGTGAGGATCAGGCCGCCCTCGCCGCTGGTGGTGACCTTGGTCGGGTAGAACGAGAAGGCCCCGGCCAGGCCGAACGTCCCGGCGCAGCGCCCGCCGAGGCTGCTGCCGTGGGCGTGTGCGGCGTCCTCGACCAGCGGGACGCCGTGCCGGTCGCAGAGCGCGCGCAGCTCCTCGACCCGCGGGGTGATCAGTCCGCCGATGTGGACGAGTACGACGGCTGCGGTATCCGGGGTGAGGGCCGCCTCCAGCGTCTCGGGGGAGAGCGCCAGGGTGGCCGGGTCGACGTCGGCGATCACCGGGCGCCCGCCGGCGTGCAGGACGGCGCCGGCGGTCGCGTAGAAGGTGACGGCCGGTACGACGACGTCGCGGCCCCGGACGTCGACCGTGCGCAGGATCACCTCCAGCGCCGCGGTGCCGCTGCTCACCGCGACGGCGTGCGAGGCGCCGTGCTCGGCGGCGAAGGCCTGCTCCAAGCGCTCGGTCCACGGGCCCAGGGTGAGGGCGCCGGTGGTGAGCATCTCGATCACCGCCTCGGCGACGGCCGCGCGGTCGGATTCGTCGAACACGATGCGGGCGGCTGGAACGCCCATGGGCACCTCCGGCGGCGGGCTGGGGTCAGCACCGATCGGGTCAGATGGGGCCGAACCGTACGAAAAGTGTCGGGCCCGGCACATCACGCTACTTCGCCCGCCGGGCCGCGGCCCGTCGTCGCCGCCCGCCCGGGTGACGACGCCCGGCCCCGTCGCCGCCCTGCCGCTGCCCCGCCACCGCCCCGCCGCCACCGCCGGGAGTGCGCCCGACCGCTCCCACCACAGCTGATGCGCTTCCGCCGTCCGGGGAGGGGCCGTACTGCGTCCGCAGTACGCAAACGGCCTGCGCAGGGACGACGACGGAGGAGGGGCCGGCCGTCAAGGATGGGTCATGCTGCGGGCGGTCCGCGCCGAAAGGCGCCGGGGCGGCCGCGGTGCGCACTCTGACCGAGATCCGAAGGAGTCCACTCTTCCGTGGCCACGTTCCTGTACCGCCTGGGCCGCTGGGCCTTCGTCCGACGCCGGCTGGTGACCCTGCTCTGGGTCGCCGTGCTGGCGGTCTGCGGAGTCCTGGCGGCCAAGGCGCCCGCCGCACCCGACGACGGCTTCGCGATGCCCGGTACGGAGGCGCAGAAGGCCTTCGACCTGATGAACGAGCGCTTCCCCGGCGGCCACGCCGACGGCGCCTCGGCCCGCCTGGTGTTCGTCGCCCCGTCCGGGCAGAAGATCACCGCCGAGCCCAACCAGCAGGCGGTGGAGCGGACGGTCGCCGAGCTCGCCCACGCCGACGAGGTCTCCGGCGCGGTCAGCCCGTTCAAGGCCAACACCGTCTCCAAGGACGGCACCACCGCGTACGCGACCGTCAGCTACTCCGTGAAGGCGGGCGAGCTGTCCAAGGGCGCCACCGACGCCCTCGAACAGGCCGCCCAGCACGGGCGGGACGCCGGGCTCAAGGTCGAGGTCGGCGGCAACGCGCTGATGGCCAAGCCCGAGGCCGGCGGCAGCAGCGAGATGATCGGCATGGCGCTGTCCGCGGTCGTCCTGGTGATCACCTTCGGCTCACTCGTGGCCGCAGGCCTGCCGCTGCTCACCGCCGTGATCGGGGTCGGCCTCGGCATGGCCCTGATCACCGGGCTCGGCAGCACGCTAGGCCTGTCCTCCACCACCAGCACGCTGGCGATGATGCTGGGACTCGCGGTCGGCATCGACTACGCGGTGTTCATCGTCTCCCGCTACCGGGCCGAGCTCGCCGAGGGCCGCACCCCGCAGGAGGCGGCCGGCCGGGCCGTCGGCACCGCAGGCTCCGCCGTGGTGTTCGCCGGGCTCACCGTGGTGATCGCCCTGGCCGGGCTCTCGGTGGTCGGCATCCCGATGCTCGCCAAGATGGGCATGGCCGCGGCCGGCACGGTGGTCATCGCCGTCCTGGTCGCGCTCACCCTGGTCCCCGCGCTGCTCGGCTTCATCGGCCGCCGGGTGCTGCCCCGCAAGGCCCGCAAGGGCGCCGTCCAGCCGAAGAAGGAGAACGGCGGCTCCCGCTGGGCCAAGTTCGTGCTGCGCCGCCCGCTCGCGGTGCTGCTCGGCGGCGTGATCGGCCTCGGGGTGCTCGCCGCCCCCGCGCTCGACCTGCGGCTCGGCCTGCCCGGGGACGAGTCGAAGCCGACCTCCACCACCCAGCGCCGCGCCTACGACCTGCTGTCCGAGGGCTTCGGCCCCGGCTTCAACGGGCCGCTGACCGTCATGGTCGACGTCAAGGGCACGCCCGACCCGAAGGCCGCCGCGAGCGAGGTCGCCAAGACGGTCTCCGCGCTGCCCGGCGTGGTCTCCGTCACCCCGCCGATGTTCAACAAGGCGGGGGACACCGCCCTGCTGAACGCCGTCCCGTCCACCGGCCCGAGCGCCGCGGAGACCAAGGACCTGGTCCAGGCCATCCGCGGCCACGCCGCCGGCCTCAAGACGGCCACCGGGGCGACGGTCCTGGTGAGCGGCACGACGGCGATGAACATCGACGTCTCGCAGAAGCTCACCGACGCGCTGGTGCCCTACCTCGCGGTGGTCGTCGGCCTCGCCGTCGTCCTGCTGCTGGTGGTGTTCCGCTCGGTGCTCGTCCCGCTGAAGGCGGCGCTCGGCTTCCTGCTCTCGGTGGCCGCCGCGCTCGGCGCGGTCGTCGCGGTCTTCCAGTGGGGCTGGCTGGCCAACCTGATCGGCGTCGAACAGACCGGCCCGGTGATGAGCATGATGCCGATCTTCATGGTCGGCGTGGTCTTCGGCCTCGCCATGGACTACGAGGTGTTCCTGGTCACCCGGATCCGCGAGGGCTTCGTCCACGGCGAGCAGCCCGACGAGGCCATCGTCACCGGCTTCCGGCACAACGCCCGGGTGGTCACCGCCGCCGCGTTCATCATGATCGCCGTCTTCGCGGGCTTCATCGGCATGGGCGAACCGATGATCAAGATGATGGGTCTGGGCCTCGCCGCGGCCGTCGCCTTCGACGCCTTCGTGGTCCGGATGACCATCGTCCCGGCCGTCCTGGCCCTGCTCGGCCGCCACGCCTGGTGGCTGCCGCGCTGGCTGGACCGGCTCATGCCGGACATCGACGTCGAGGGCAGCAAGCTGCAGACCGCCGCCCCCGAACCGGCCCCGGTCCGGGAGTCCGTCGGCGTCTAGGCCCGGACTTCGCACATGGGGTTTTAGGTCTCCAGCCAGCGGGGTCGGGTTTCGTCTATGCCGAGGAGTTCGAGTAGGTGTGCTTGGA